>JBEIIN010000068.1:0-8645 GCA_040380795.1 Sediminibacterium sp.
CCCTAAAACAAAACTAAGCCCCTTATTAAGTAGCCATAGTGGTTCTTTAGAATTACTATGGAATATGGGTTTCAGGTCCCCACAAAAAGAAAGAAAAATTATAAAAGGGGTTGAGAAGGTCATCGCATTTTGTAGCGAGTTTGAAGCAGAGCGAGATGCACTTCCTTATGAAATTGATGGGCTTGTTATTAAAGTCAACGATTTTGTTTTACAAGAAAAATTGGGCATGACCTCACACCATCCAAGATGGGCCATTGCGTATAAATTTAAAGCAAGACAGGCCACCACCATTTTAGAATCGGTAGAATTTCAAGTGGGTAGAACTGGCGCCGTGACGCCTGTGGCTAAATTAAAAGCAGTGGCATTAGGGGGTGTAACAGTATCTAGTATTTCCATGCATAATCAAGAATACATTAAAGAAAAAGATTTAAGACTAGGCGATACCGTTATTATTGAAAGAGCTGGTGATGTGATTCCACAAATTGTACAATCCATTGTAAAATTAAGAACGGGTAAAGAAAAAATTATTCAATTTCCTACGCACTGTCCTGCATGTAGTGCCTTATTAGAAAAAGAAGAAGCAGAAGCCGTTTGGAGATGCAATAGCCCTTTATGCACTGCACAAATAATTGAACGCATTATACATTTTGTGAGTAAGGACGCAATGGATATTAAAAGTTTCGGGGAAGCTAATATTAGAAAATTTTATGAAATAGGCTTACTCACCAATATTCCCTCACTCTACCAACTTGACTTTAGTAAAATAACAGGCTTAGAAGGTTTTGGTAAAAAAAGTATTGATAATTTGAATGCCGCTATTGAGATTTCAAAAACACAACCTTTATACCGCTTAATCTATGCCTTAGGTATTCGTTTTGTAGGAGAAACCACAGCTAAAACAATTGCCAGTCATATTCAACATATATTAGACTTAAAAGATTTTACAGAAGAACAATTACAAAGTTTTGATGATGTGGGTATTAAAGTAGCCACCAGTATTTACCAGTTTTTCCATGAACCTAAAAATATTGAACTCATTCAAAGTTTAGAAAGCTTGGGTTTGAACATGATTCAAACCAATGACACTGCCGTAGATGGGAATTTAGCTGGACTTAACTTTTTATTTACAGGTACGCTTACACAATTAAAACGCTCTGAGGCCGAAGCCATGGTAGAATCTAGAGGTGGTCATATACTTGGTGGCGTGAGTAGTAAATTAAATTACTTAGTCGTGGGTGAAGATGCTGGTAGTAAATTAGAGAAAGCTAAAAAAATAGCTTCGATCAAAATTATATCTGAAGCTGATTTTATCGATTTAATAAATAGCAATTCGAAATCCTAATTTTTCGCTCTCTATCGCTTAGCTCAAAAGTTCGCTCAAAATTGAATTTCTTTATTGCTATTTATTAAGGGGTCTTTATTATCATTTCAAAATATTAAAAGTCAAATACAATTTTGATTCTGAACTTTGAGTCTAACGTTTATATTTTAAAACTTAGATTATCATAAGTTTTAAAATATAAACACTCCAAATTATTTATACAAATCATAGATTTGTTTCGTAAAGAAATATATAAATTCGAACGTTTAAAAAGTCTGCATGTTTGAGCACGTAGTGCGAGTTCAGACTTTTAGTTCGTATTTATATATTTTAGCGTAATGACTAGAGTGAAGAATAAAAAGTATTTGACTTTTTAATATTTAAAAGTATTTGACTTTTAATAATTAATAGAAACTAAATAATTCCTTTTGAAGCTAAGTATTCAGCAATTTGAATGGCATTGGTAGCAGCGCCCTTGCGAAGGTTATCACTTACAATCCACATATTCAAAGTTTTTGGCTGCGTTTCATCTCTTCTTAAACGACCTACAAATACATCGTCTTTTTCATGCGCCCATAAAGGCATTGGATAAAATTGATCTGCATCACTTTGTTGTACAATTACACCAGGTGCTGCAGCAAGAATATCAATTAGTTCTTTCAAATCAAATTCATTTTCAAATTCTACATTCACACTTTCACTATGGCCACCCATAACCGGAATACGCACAGTGGTAGCGGTAACTTTAATAGTATCGTCTTGCATAATTTTGCAAGTTTCTTTCACCATCTTCATTTCTTCTTTGGTATAACCATTCTCTAAAAAAACATCAATTTGAGGAATGGCGTTTAAGTCAATGGTATATTTATAGGCCATGTCATCGGCGTCTACTTTTATGCCTTTTCTTTCTTCCATTAACTGGTCTACTGCTTTCTTACCTGTACCTGTTACACTTTGATAAGTGCTTACCACCACTCTTTTAATTTTATATTTTGCATGAAGGGGTTGCAATGCCACCACCATTTGAATAGTGGAGCAATTAGGGTTCGCAATAATTAAATCATCTGCAGTTAATACAGAAGCGTTCACTTCTGGTACCACTAATTTTTTGGTAGGATCCATTCTCCAAGCAGAAGAGTTATCGATGACACGAATGCCTGCTGCAGCAAATTTAGGCGCCCACTCAAGTGAAGTGCTACCACCTGCAGAAAACAAAGCCACTGCTGGTTTAGCTGCAATACCTTCTTCCATGGTCACTACTTTATAGGCCTTGCCTTTGTACATCACTTCCTTGCCCTTTGAACGTGCCGATGCCACAGGAATTAATTCAGTAATCGGAAAATTTCTTTCCGCCAATACTTCTAACATTTTGGTACCCACTAAACCGGTAGCACCTACTACTGCAACTTTCATATTTATACTAATTCAATTTCAAAATTCACTAGTTGAACAAAAGATTGTATGCGCTCTTTAATATCAGCAGGACTAATCTCTGTTAATCTTTGCGTACCAAATTTTTCTACGCAGAAGCTTGCTAGTGCACTACCCACAATAATGGCCGACTTCATATTATTGAATGAATAGTCTTTTGTTTTAGCAAGATGTGCTACAAAGCCTCCAGCAAAAGTATCTCCAGCACCAGTTGGATCAAACACTTCCTCTAATGGTAAGGCAGGTGCAAAGAACACTTCATTGCCATGAAATAATAAAGCACCATGTTCTCCTTTTTTAATAATTAAGTATTTAGGACCCATGGCCATAATTTTTTTAGCAGCCTTTACCAAGCTATACTCACCGCTTAATTGACGCGCTTCACTATCGTTCACCATTAATACATCTACTAAAGAAATAGTATGTAATAAATCGTCCATCATTATTTCCATCCAAAAATTCATAGTGTCCATTACTATTAGCTTTGGACGCTTTTTCATTTGCTTAATAACACTACTTTGTACACCCGGTACTAAATTACCTAGCATTAAAATTTCACAATCTTGGTAACTATCAGGCACAACGGGTTCGAAATTTTCTAATACATTTAATTGCGTTTCTAATGTATCACGGGTATTCATATCTAAATGATATTTACCACTCCAGAAAAATGTTTTCTCGTCTTTTTTAATTTGTACGCCTTCTAAGATAACTCCTCTATTCGCTAAGGCATCTAATTCAGATTGCGGAAAGTCTCCACCCACTACTGAAATTTGCTTAACAGTGGTAAAGTTAGAAGCACACCAAGCTATATAGGTAGCGGCACCGCCAATAATTCTATCGCTTTTCCCAAAAGGGGTTTCGATGGCATCAAAGGCCATAGATCCTACTACTACTAATGACATGTTTTTGTTTTTAATTTTCAGCTGCGAAACTACGATTAATAAGGTGAAATCTTTCTGTGTAACTCAAATTATACCTAAGAAGGGACTAAGTATCTGATAATCAGAAAACTAACAAAAATGCAGTTTTATTGAAAAAATATAGGATTTTAAAGAATTAAATCTATAATTTTGTACTAACAATCATTAAATTTTGGTCATGGCTAGAATAAAAACAGAGAAAAACGGGTCTAGAAAAGATGTCATTGTAAGTAAAGCAGCTACCCTATTTAGAGAGAAAGGATACAAAGCAGCCAGCATGCGTGACCTAGCCGAGGCAGTGGGTGTAGAAGCCGCCAGCTTATACAATCATATAAAATCGAAGAGTGAATTGTTACACGAATTAGTTTTTAATGTAGCCAATAGATTTGTGTTAAAAATGGATGAGATAGAATCTGAGCCTATTTCTTCTTTACAAAAAATGGAGAAATTATTACGCTTTCATATTAGCGAAATGATACACCACTATGAAGAAGTGTATGTAAGTGATAGAGAGTGGAAACATTTATCAGATCCTTATTTATCGAATTATCAAAATCAACGAAGAGTATACCGCAAAAGGATTGCAGCCATTATTGAAGAAGGAATTCGCAACAAAGAAATCAAGGCTATTGATGCCCCTACTGTGGTGTTAATTTTTTTACATGCCGTAAGTGGTATTGAAAGCTGGCATAGATCTACTAAGAAAATCAATGCTACCGAATTAGAACAAAATATGGTGGCTATTTTAATTGATGGTTTAAAAGCCAACAAGTAAACTGCATGAATGGGCGACTATAATAATCTAGCTATAGACGCAAGATTTAGTTAACTTTGCCATTCATAATTACACAGTGTCAGAAAGAAACAATTTTATTGATTACATCCGCATATTTGCCCATAGTGGACATGGAGGGGCAGGTTGTAAGCATTTTTTACGCAATAAATTAACTGCTAAAGGTGGGCCTGATGGAGGCGATGGAGGCCGTGGTGGTCATATCATATTAAGAGGAAATGCGCAGTTATGGACCTTATTACACTTACGCTATTATAAGAATGTGATTGCAGAAGATGGAGAAAATGGATCGAAGAATAAATGCACGGGTAAGGATGGCAAGGATATTATTATTGAAGTGCCGCTAGGGACTATTGCTAGAGATGAATTAACTGGTAAGGTAGAAGGAGAAATTTTAAAAGATGGTCAAGAGATTATACTGATGAAAGGCGGACGTGGTGGACTGGGCAATAGTAATTTTGCTACCCCCACTCAACAAGTTCCAGAATATGCACAACCAGGTGAAGATGGCTTTGAGGGTTGGAAGAATATTGAATTAAAAGTATTAGCCGATGTAGGTTTAGTAGGTTTTCCCAATGCAGGAAAGTCAACACTGCTTTCTGTGATAACTGCTGCTAAACCAAAAATTGCGAATTATGCATTTACTACTTTAACACCTCAATTAGGTATGGTTGAATACAGAAATAATTTATCTTTTTGTATTGCCGATTTACCAGGTATTATCGAAGGGGCTGCAGAAGGAAAGGGGCTAGGACACCGCTTCTTAAGGCATATTGAGCGTAATGCGGTTTTATTATTTTTAATTCCTGCCGACTCAGATGATCATAAAAAAGAATTCGAAATTCTGAAACACGAATTAGAAAAATTCAATCCCGAATTATTACAAAAAGAATTTATCATCGCTATTTCAAAATCGGATTTACTCGATCAAGAATTAACCGATGCCATTGTAAAAGAACTTCCTAAAAAAATTCCACATATTTTTATTTCCTCTGCCACGCAAAAGAACTTAGTGGAATTAAAAGATGTTTTGTGGAAGGCATTGAATAAGCCTATTTAATAAAATTATAAGATTTCTATTTTCTAAAAGAAAAAATATACTATCTAAATAAAAAAAGAGTCCCGATAAATTGGGACTCTTTTTTATAAAATCATTAGAGGATTTTTATTGGCAATTTATTTTTCAGAAAAATTGTCAATAAAAATTAACATTAGAGTATTTTTATTGGCAATTTATTTTTCAGAAAAATTGTCAATAAAAATTAATTTTGGCCGGCCTTAGTGGCCTTGCTTCTATTATTTTCGTCTAAAATAGATTTACGCATTCTTACCGATTTCGGTGTTACTTCAATACACTCATCAAATTGAATGTACTCCATACACTCTTCTAAAGTAAATAATACCTTAGGGGTAATACGAACGCTATCATCAGATCCACTCGCACGGTGGTTGGTTAATTTTTTCATCTCCACAGCGTTGATGTTTAAATCACCTGGCTTAATATGCTCGGCCAATACTTGACCTGCATAAATTTCCTCACCTGGTTCAATAAAGAAACGACCTCTGTCTTGTAATTTATCAATAGAGTATGCAGTTGTTAAACCAGCAGTCTTCGCAATTAGTACTCCATTGCTTCTTCCAGGAATTGGCCCTTTCCAAGGCTTGTATTCATTGAAGCGGTGTGCCATTACAGCCTCACCAGCAGTTTGTGTTAACATTTGAGAACGTAGACCAATTAATCCTCTAGAAGGAATATCAAACTCTAAATGCTGCATGGTACCTTTCGATTCCATAATTAACATCTCGCCTTTCTTTTGAGTGACTAAGTCAATAACTTTACCACTGTAATCAGCGGGTACATCTACGACTAATATCTCAAATGGCTCATGCTTACGGCCATCAATTTCTTTTACTAATACTTGAGGATTACCAACTGTTAATTCATATCCTTCACGACGCATGGTCTCTACGAGTACACCTAAGTGTAAGATACCACGACCAAATACCAAGAAGCTATCCGCACTATCTGTTTCTTCCACACGCAATGCTAAATTCTTTTCTGTCTCTTTCATTAAACGATCACGAATATGTCGAGAAGTAACAAACTTTCCTTCCTTACCAAAGAAAGGAGAATTGTTAATACTAAAAGTCATACTCATAGTAGGTTCATCTACACTGATAACAGGTAATGCTTCCGGATTTTCTGGATCAGCAATGGTATCACCAATACTAAAATCATCTAATCCTACTACAGCACATAAGTCACCAGAAACTACTTCTGTTACTTTACGCTTACCCATTCCTTCGAACACGTATAATTCTTTTACTTTATTTTTCTTTAAGCTTCCGTCTGCTTTTACCAGTACAATGTTTTGTCCTTCTTTGATAGTACCTCTTTCTACTTTACCAATAGCAATACGACCTAAGAAAGAAGAATAGTCTAATGAAGTAATTTGCATTTGTGTATGTCCTTCTTTCACATCTGGTCCTGGAACATATTTTAAAATACCATCCATTAATGGGAAGATATCTTCACAAGGTGTAAGACTATCGTTAAACCAACCATTCTTACCGCTACCATAAAAAGTAGGGAAATTTAATTGATCTTCTGTCGCATCTAAATTGAAAAACAATTCAAATACTGCATCATGCACTTCATCCGGACGACAGTTTTCTTTATCTACTTTATTAATAATTACAATGGGCTTTAAATTTAATTGTAAAGCTTTTTGTAAAACGAAACGAGTTTGAGGCATCGGCCCTTCAAAAGCATCTACTAATAAGCAAACACCATCTGCCATTTTTAATACACGCTCTACTTCACCTCCAAAGTCAGAGTGACCTGGTGTGTCAATTACGTTAATTTTAACGTCCTTATAAGTTACGGAAGCGTTCTTACTTAAAATGGTAATTCCCCTCTCACGTTCAAGCTCATTACTATCCATGATCAAGTCCCCAGTATCCTGGTTATCTCTGAATACTTTTGTAGCGTGTAAGATTCTGTCTACCAAGGTTGTTTTACCGTGGTCAACGTGGGCGATAATAGCGATGTTTCTTATTTCCATGTACTGTTTTGAGGCTGCAAAGGTACAAGGTTTAAGGCTCCTAAAAAAACAAATGGAGAAAAATGGACTAATAAGATTTACACCCTTATATATATCTTATATTTATTTAATATATAACCTAGTAGCCAGCAAACGAGCATATAGGAAAAAGCAAAGGCAAAAGAGGACCAATAAGGGGCTAAATGAGTGAAATAATTAGTGTAAATCCACTGTAAAGAGGACTGATTGTCTATTTGTATCAAATTAAGTGAAACCAATAAGATTTCAGAGAACAGGTAGATAATCAGTGGATTTTTACCAAATACCTCAAAAAAGCTTGCAAACTGATGTTGATGATGTAGTTCTATTCTATAAATAATGGTGGCGAGTATGATCATATCTAAGCCCACCGTTAAAAGCACAAAGGAACTAGTCCACAATTTTTTATTAATTGGAAATTGATAATTCCACATATAGGCCAAAAACATAAAGCCCGCACCCCACATTAATAAATGGGTAAGCCCTTCATATGTTTTTCCTTTTTCTTGCACCAGGGTTCCCACTTTATAGCCAATTAATACATTCACAATAGAGGGAAGGGTACTCAACCAACCTTCAGGATCAAAAGCAATACCTTCTCCATGATACATATGACTTTCTCCCATTAACCATTTATCAAATTGAATACCCGCATTGCCCGTAATACTAAAAGGATCGCCAGCAGCACCAAAGTGAATAGATAAATACCAATAAACCAATAATAAAAGACCTGCTAAAATCATCATCACTCTTTCATGCATGTAATGCGCAATGATTGCAGCAAAGCCATAACATAAAGCAATTCTTTGTAAGACACCTAAAATTCTTGTGTCACTTAATGGCCCTGTAAAAGGGAACCAATACATTAAAAAACCAAGAAAAAAAATGAGTGCTGTTCGCTTCGTTATTTTCAATAAAAAGGTAGGCGTACTTAATTTATCCCATTTAGGTAAAACAAAACTCATGGCATTGCCCATAGCAAATAGGAAAGAAGGAAATACTAAATCAGTGGGTGTAAATCCATGCCAGTCTGCATGCAAAAATGGCGCAAAGGTCTGCGCACCATCACCCGGTGTATTCACAATGATCATTAA
>JBEIIN010000069.1:0-8636 GCA_040380795.1 Sediminibacterium sp.
ATACTTATGGTAAAAATGTGGGCTCTTTTACTATTACCGATGATGCCAAAAGATGGAACTATGGCTTACAGCCTATCACCTTTAAAATATTAAATTCAGTTGACCAATCCGATTATGGACCAGTGAATGGTTTTTTACCAGACTATGCCCTTTTAGACGATGCGCTTCCTTATAAATTATTGGGCGACCCCAATGAAACCTATTTAAATAAAGCACTCAGTATCATTGGTCCAGTAGCCTATAAAGCCAATGCCGTTGGTAGTCTTAGGCCGGTTTCAAGGGCTAATAAACTGCAAGCAGCTTCTATTTCAGACAATCCAATTCAAGATAAATTTGATATGTTTGACAAGCCACTTAAGCACAAAAACTAGCTCCAAAATAATTTCTTATGAAAAAAATACAATTAATACTACTATTCGTTCTTACGTTTATTATAAGTGGTTTTGCACAAGGTTTTGTAAAAGAAAAACAAGTCATTAAAAGTGCCATCCTAAATAAAGAAGTACATTATTCCATTTTTTTACCAAGCGATTATTATACAAGCGAGCGCGCTTATCCTGTCACTTATTTATTACATGGTTATGGAGATGCAGATGATGGCTGGATTCAGTTTGGCGAAGTGAACCGCTTAGCAGATGACGCCATTAAAGCGGGTAAAATTCCACCTATGATTATTGTAACCCCCGATGGCTTTACAAGTTTTTACATTAATGGCGCAGATGGTAAGTTAAATTACGAGGATTTTTTTATCAAAGAGCTCATTCCACATATTGAAAAAACCTATAAAGTAAAAGCAGAAAAAAGATTTAGAGGTATTGCAGGTCTTTCCATGGGTGGATATGGTTCTTTATTATATGCACTTAAATACCCAAATTTATTTGCAGCGGCTGCTCCACTTAGTGCGGCTGTTTGGTCAGACAATGATATTATTAATCTTGACGAAGGTATGTTCAATGGTTTATTTGGAAATTCAATGGGTAAAAATTTAAAAGGAAAAGACCGCTTAACCACAGCCTGGTTAAGTAATAGCCCCTTAGCTATTATTGAAAAAAAGACCAAGGAAGAACTTTCATCAGTGAGGTATTGGATTGATTGTGGTGATGATGATTTTTTAACTATTGGTAATGCCCAATTACACATAGCACTCACTAATAAGAATGTTCCTCATGAATTTAGAATGAGAGATGGTGCACATAATTGGACCTATTGGAGAACAGGTATAATAGACGCACTTAGTTTTATAGGCGATAGCTTTCATCAA
Source organism: Sediminibacterium sp. (assembly GCA_040380795.1). GTDB lineage: Bacteria > Bacteroidota > Bacteroidia > Chitinophagales > Chitinophagaceae > Sediminibacterium. The sequence goes on from JBEIIN010000069.1 coordinate 1,262, forward strand.
TAATAATTTCTATGTCAAGCACAATTAAAGTTTTTGTTACAGGGGGCACTTTTGATAAAGAGTATAATGAGTTAAATGGTAGTTTGTTTTTTAAAGAAACACATTTACATGAAATGTTGCAATTGGGCAGAAGTAAATTAGCTCTATCCATTACGACACTTATGATGAAAGATAGCCTAGACTTCGTTGAAGCCGACAGACAAATGATTGCGGCAGCCTGCAATGAAATTAAAGAAGATAAAATTTTAATTACCCATGGGACTGATACCATGACCCTTACTGCCTCCTATTTAGCAAAGCATTGTAAAGGCAAAACCATTGTACTTACAGGTGCCATGGTGCCTTATAAGTTTGGTAGCTCTGATGGATTATTTAATTTAGGAAGCGCTCTGGCCTTTGTGCAAGTAGTCAGCCCTGGCGTATACATTGCCATCAATGGAAAAATATTTGAAGCAGATAAAGTTAAAAAGAATACAGATAAAGGCGAGTTTGAAACAATCTAAATAAACTTTATTTTATAAAAATACCTAGGTGTTTTAGGGATAGCGGGTATCTATTAAGTATTGAATTTTCCAACCATCTTTTGTACGAACAACTTGGAAAGAATTAACCCCCTGATGTATGTATTTCTCTTTAACATACAATTGATAAGGCGTCCACACACTTGCTAATTCTTTATTGATTAATATTTTACCAAATACAATTCTTTCGTCAATAGCACCTACTGGTTGCTTTGCTACACTATTCAAAAAAGCTTGTACGCTAGCCTCTTTCACTTCCGCACCTGATGGGCTTGATAGTATAGTTTGAACAACTGCATTTGAAGAAAAACAAGATTTGAGTAATACAGTATCGCTATTTTTCATAGCAATAAACATATTTTCAATAACTCGTTTCACTCCCGCGGTATCTTGTGCATAGCTATTTTGAATAACTATGCTTATAAAAAAGGTAAGTAATATTTTTTTTATCACGCTAGATTTTATTATGCTTGTATATTTAAATTATTAAGTCTTTACGATAATAATTAAAAATTTTATTTTAATTGTGTAGTGTCAACTCTTGTTGGGGTATCCTTACCTGCAATAATAGACTGTGCACTTTTAGCAATGGCTTTTATGATCTCATTCATATTATCTATATCTAAGGTTTGAAATTCATCGCTAGGTTTATGATAATTAGGTTCGCTATCCATTTTAGAAGTAGAGATTGTATGGGCAGGCACACCTAAACGGGCTAGTGTGGCATTATCTGATCTGTAAAATAAGTTTTGATCTGTGTAAGGATCTGGATAAAAAGTAAAGCCAGAGCCCGCTAAATTCTTTTGTAAAATAGCACCCATATCTGTTTTTTCATAGCCCGTAATATATGCGCTGTTTTTACCCCACTTGCTTTCTGTACCAATCATTTCTAAATTAAACATCGCTTTCACTGACATAGGGTCAAACTGCTTTGAAAAATACTGTGCGCCAAAACCTCCCACTTCTTCTGCCGTGAAGGCTGCAAAAATTAAAGTACGCTCATTATTGTTTAATTTTTTAAAATACTTTGAAAGCATAATCATAGCTGTAGTACCTGCTGCATCATCATTGGCACCATTATAAATACTATCGCCATTTACCGCTCTTGCACTATTAATACCTAAATGATCATAATGCCCAGAAAAAATTACATATTCATTAGCGAGTGACTTACCCGGAATAACAGCGACTACATTAGCCAATTTTAGATTTTCAATTTTATGAGTAGCCTCAATACTATACTTTGTAGGGGTTGCAGTAGATAAAACAAATACCAACGATTTTTGATTCTCCGTTAAATTTGATTTTAAGCTAGTTAAGCGGCCAAAGTTTTGTGCAAAAGATGCATCTACAAGTATTAAATAATTTTTATTAGCGCCCATATATTTTCGAATAGCCGTTCCTAAATTATCTTCTTTATTTATTTTCACTACCTCATAGCCACTGGCTTCTGTAATTGAAAAGTTTTCCTGAGGTGTTACCACTATTATATATTTTTGATCTAAGGCATTGCCATCAAAATTACCTGAGGCACTCATAAACTTGGCAGACATTCTTGAAAATGATTGTAGATAAGTAGCACTATTTTTAAAAGTAGCCAACCCTGCTTGCGCAAATTCATTGGCAATAAAAGCAGCAGCCTTATCAATGCCCTTGCTAAAAGTTTTACGTCCTTCTAATTCATCTGAAGCTAAATATTTTTCAATGCGTTCTGTTTCAGCTTTTGAAATCGTATTTAATAAATCTTGGCTCCAAGATTTTCCAGCAAGTCCAACTGCTAACAATAACAAACAAATTTTTATACGCTTCATAAAATAATTTTTTAAATAAATTTTCGCTTTAAAAGGTATTCAATTAAAGCAAGACAAAATAGTCAAAATAGGCTAATTCCTAAAATTATTATTCAGTAGCTTTTTTAATGACACTGCCCTTCCATCCAAAATAAGCTACTACCACAAAAGCGACTAGTGGCACTATATAACCCATTTGTATATTACCTGTGGCATCGCTAATTAATCCAAAAATGCGAGGTAAAATAGCACCTCCTACAATGGACATGACTATTAAACTACTGGCCATTTCAGTATCTGGACCTAGTTGCTGTATACCTAATGAAAAAATGGTGGGAAACATAATAGACATAAAAAAGCAAATTCCTATTAAAGCATAAATGGTGATCATTCCTTTAGCAAAAATGGCAACCAAGCATAATAGTACACATACAATAGCAAAAGAAGTTAATAAATGACGAGGCGTAAAATACTTCATTAAGGCAGTACCTAAAAAACGGCCTACTAAAAAAGCAAGGCCCCCCATACTTAAATAATCGGCAGCTTGTAATTCAGAAATTTGCGCCGACGCTGTGGCATATAAAATAAATAAACTAAGTACACATACCTGAGCACCTACATAAAAAAATTGCGCAATCACGGCCCAGCTTAAATGGGAATGTCTAAATGTATTTAATATAGTTGTATTTTGATTCGTCGCATTTTTTTCTCGTATATCGGGTAACTTAATTTTAAAAAACAAGAAGGCAATACATAAAAGTATAATGCCTAAAATAGTGTAAGGCGTTTTAACCGTATAGGCTTCTGCTGCTAGGGCTGCTTTTTGAGCAGCAGCTGTCATCGTACCTAATTGCTCTTCAGTATAGCCCTTGGTTAAAATAATTCTTGCACCAATAGCAGGCGCCAAGGCCGCCGCCAAGCCATTGAAGGATTGAGCTAGATTTAATCTTTGGGTAGAAGTACTAGGGTCGCCTAATGAAGAAGCATAAGGGTTAGCAGCAGTTTCTAAAATAGTTAAGCCGCAGGCAATTACAAATAAAGCAAATAAAAAATAGTTATAAGATTGGTTATTAGCAGCCGGTACAAATAAAAATGAACCTATCGCAAATAATAATAGGCCTGCGATGATGCCCGTTTTATACCCCCATCTTTTCATAATATAGCCTGCAGGCAAGGCCATAAAAAAATAGGCTAGAAAAACCGAAGAGTCAACCAAGGTTGATTGAGTGGTGGTTAAAGTAAATGACTTTTTTAAATGGGGAATTAAAATGGGATCTAGATTATGTGCAAAGCCCCATAAAAAAAACAAGCAAGTAATTAGTATAAAAGGAATTAGGTCTGATTTAGTTTTTTGCATAGCAGATAAATTATATTTAAATATAATCTATCCAAAACATTTAAGCAAAAAAATAAGCTAAGAGAACTAATATAATTATTGTAGAATGTCTAAATGATATTCCTGTATCAGGCCTGGGTTTTCAGGGGTTAAAGTAAAAGCTAATTTTATTTTCTTTTCTTGACATTGGATAATACAATAACCTCTCATTTGATTTTCTGCTACCATTTCACCCACTGATATAATTTCTCCTGCTTCTTTTAATATAGCGGCTGCTTCTTTTTTCAAAGTTTCAATAGGATAGTCTTCAAAAAAGTTGTCTGCAAAAATATAGGCATTAGTGGAAAAATTAGGCAGCATAGAAACTAATTGTAGTTTCCTTTTTTGTAAAATGGGTGAAACGCTAATGACCCTTGGCTTTAATTTTGCCAATTGTACAATAGTATCTAAGACAGCGTCGTTAATCTCTGAAGTAGGCGCATAAGTAACATTGGCAAATAAAATAACCCCAATACCATACTGCGGCATAATTTGCCAGTTACTACCAAAACCTGGAAGACCGCCACTATGACCCACGCTATTTCTTCCTAAAGCATCATGCGTCCAACTTAATCCATAAGTATAACTATCGGTAGCAGCTAGTACGCGTCCACTTGGATAAGTATAGTTAGGCATTAAAGAAATAAATTTTGAAGCCTGATGCATTTCTCTAAGGCTACTTCTTTTGATGGGAAAAGTTTCTGCATCATTTCTTTCTGGCCAAGCCATTTCATGAAGGGCTACATATTTACTAAACATATCAATTGAAGTAATCATACCACCCATGGCTCCATAAATACCATCATGCAATAAGGTTTCTTTTCTCCAATTATTATTAATGTATCTATACCCATTGGCTAAACTTGTTTCTGGTACTTTTGCAAATTCATAAGTGGTTTCATTCATGCCAATAGGCGCTAAAATGTTTTTCTTAATATAGGCGTCATAAGTTAAGCCTGATACTTTATGAATGATATAACCCAACATGGTAAAGCCTAAATTAGAATACTCATATTCTATACCTGCTGCATTTGAAAATGAAATACCTTCTTTAATTAATTTCAATAATTCATCTTCCGTATCGGCTAATTGTCTATCGCCCCAAGGATTGTCTTCTGGGAAACCCGCGCTATGACTCATTAAATGTCGTATAGTAATAACAGGTGCATCCTTTGTTAAGCCCTGCCCTTTCAAAGCAGGAATATACATTTCAACAGGATCATCTAAACGCAATTTACCCTGGTCTCTTAATTGTAAGATAGCTAAAGCTGTAAAACTTTTAGACATGGAGGCCACTCTAAACATTGAAGAAGAACTTGCTGGAATTTTTTGCTCCAAATTTGCATAACCTCCGCTACTTTTAAAAACTAATTTACCATCTACTACAATACCAAAAGCATAACCAGGAAAATGATGTAAGGTTGCATATTCTTTAATCATCTCTTCCACAACAGGAAAAGTGGTGGCAATTCGATTATTTCTTTCAGCATCCTGATAAGTAGCTGGTGAAAAATTAACAGGCGTTTGTGCTTGAGCAGTTGGGCTTACGAATTGAATACTCAATACAAAAATTAGTAAAATGATGATACGGTTCATTTTTATACTTGTCATACTTTTTAAATAATTATGTTGAATAGTTCTAATTCTATTAGTTGAATACTATTTATTGAATTTCTATTGATAGCATTATGCTTATAAAAGTAGGGTCTTCGGTATTGAGTAATCGGTGGTTTTAAATTTACCTGATTCTTTTAATTCCTTATAACCCCCTTTAATATCAATTAAATGTTCAAAGCCACGGGCTTTTAAAATAGAAATAAAAATCATTGACCTATACCCACCTGCACAGTGCACATAATAAGTTTGATCTTTATCTATGGCGGCCATACTATCATTGATAAAATCTAAGGGTGCATTATGTACACCAACTATATGTTCGCTATTGTATTCAGAGGCTTTACGTACATCTACCATTTTTATACTGTTGTCTTTGGCTTTTAAGTCAGCTATTGCAGCGGCATCCATAGAAATGATATGATCTATTTCTTTACCCGATTTTTCCCAGGCTTCAAATCCATTTTCTAAAAAACCAATAGTATAATCATAGCCTACACGCGCTAGTCTGGTAATTACTTCTGCTTCTCGTCCTTTTTCTGCCACTAATAAAATTTCTTGTTTAATATCCGGAATCATGGCGCCTACCCAAGGTGCAAAACTCCCATCAATGCCAATATTAATTGAATTAGGAATAAAACCTTTTGCAAATGTTTGAGGATCTCTAGTGTCTAGAATAAGGGCGCCCGTTTCATTAGCTGCTGTTTCAAAGGCAGCAGGACTCATCGCATGTTGTCCTCTCTCGAGAACTTTATCAATACTATCATAGCCTTGAATATTCATCATTACATTCAATGGAAAATAACCTGGAGGCGCTACTAAGCCATCTAAAACTGCTGTTACAAATTCATCTTTAGTCATGTCCGCAGCTAATGCATAATTCGTTTGCTTTTGATTACCCAAGGTGTCCTGTGTTTCTTTACTCATTTTTTTACCACAAGCGCTACCCGCTCCATGCGCAGGATAAATAACAATATCATCAGATAAAGTCATTATTTTATTTCTTAAAGAATCATATAAATAACCCGCTAAAATTTCTTGCGTTAAATCGGCTTTTATTTTTTGTGCTAAATCGGGTCTGCCTACATCGCCTATAAATAAAGTATCTCCACTAAATAAAGCCACTTGCTTACCCACTTCATTGATTAATAAATAACAAGTGCTTTCCATGGTATGACCAGGTGTATGCAAAACTTTAATGGTAAGTTTACCTAATTTAATTTCTTCACCATCCTTAGCACTATGAAATTCAAATGAGGGTGCAGCGTTCGGACCATACACAATAGTAGCACCAGTTTTTTTTGCAAGGTCTAAATGTCCTGAAACAAAATCGGCATGAAAATGGGTCTCTAAAACATATTTTATTTTGGCTTTGTCTAAAGCAGCTTTTTGAATATAAGGCTCCACCTCTCTTAGTGGATCAATTATGGCCACTTCTCCTTCACTCATTATATAATAAGCACCTTGCGCTAAACAGCCTGTATATATTTGTTCTAGTTTCATAAATGATCTTTTTGAATTTGAGCTCAAAGTTGCTTCATAAAATTAGATAATACGGTGATAAAAATCACTTTTAGTGTAGAAAATATTAATCCCCACTATGTGACAATTAGTACTTAAATTGTACAGCCCATTTAGGAGTTTTGCTTAAAATTAAATTTCATGGAGATTATAGGTTATTTAGTATCAATACTTATAGGCATTTCATTAGGCCTTATTGGTAGCGGTGGCTCCATTTTAACCGTACCCTTATTGGTGTACTTTTTCCATGTATCCCCTTTACTCGCCACCACCTATTCATTAGCTATCGTAGGGTTAAGTAGTATTGCAGGTGTCATTTCTAGATTAAAACAAAAATTAGTTGACTTTAAAACCATCCTCGTCTTTGGCATCCCCTCTATCATTGGCGTTTTTAGTTCCAGAAAGTTTTTACTACCAGCTATACCGGAGCAAATGTATGGGGGAGCTCATTTCATGCTCACCAAAAGCAATTTTATAATGTTATTCTTTGCTGCACTTATGTTTATTGCTGCATTATCCATGATACTTGGAAAAAATAAAGAAGAAGAAGAAGA
>JBEIIN010000070.1:0-8586 GCA_040380795.1 Sediminibacterium sp.
GCACAGACGCCTTTATTTTTAATGCTTGATGGTGTCACCGATGTAAGAAATATTGGAGCTATTGGAAGAAGTATACACTGCTGTGGTGCACAGGCTTTAATTATTCCGGACAAAGGAGTAGGTGCATTGAATGAAGAAGCTTTTAAAAGTAGTGCGGGCGCACTTGAACATATACATATTGTGCGTGTGAATAGTTTATTAAAAGCGGTGGACTTACTTCATTTAAATGGCATACAAGTTTTTACTAGTGAAATGCGCGCTGAAAAAAATATTCATGAATTAGATTTAACCATTCCTTCTTGTATTATTATGGGAGATGAGGGCAGAGGGGTGCAACCTTATTTAGCCAAGGCCGCCGATTATTTTTTCAAAATACCAATGGCTACTAATTTTGATTCTTTTAATGTATCTGTTGCAGCTGGTATTATTTTATATGAAGCCATGAAGCAAAGAATGTTTCCTTTAAAATAAGCGATTGATGAGCACCTTAAAATTTAAATTAACCCTTCCTGCTAAGCGTTCTGAGCACTCTATTGGATATAGAGATAATTTATTTTTAATAGGCTCCTGCTTTTCTGAAAATATGGGGGCTAAATTAAATACCCATTTATTTAAGGTATTTGAAAATCCACATGGCATTTTATTTAATCCAATGAGTGTGGCGCAGTCCTTATCGGATTGTATAAATAAGAAACAATATAATGAAGCTGATCTTTTTGAACTAAATGAAGTTTGGAATAGTTGGCAGCATCATACTCGTTTTTCAGGCATCACTACTAAGGAGGCTTTAGAAAAAATAAATAATTCTATTACTAAAGCGCATGGTTTTTTAAAAACAGCCGATCATATAGTTATTACATTAGGGTCTGCCTGGGTGTATCAATTGAATAGTCAATCTCCCTTTGCTGCAGGACAAGTAGTGGCTAATAATCATAAAGCACCGGCTACTTGGTTTAATAAATCATTAATGAAGCCAGACGCACTAGTACTTTTATTAAATAAAATGATGCAAGATTTATTACAGTTTAACCCGCATTTACAAATTATTTTTACCATTAGCCCTGTACGTCATTTAAGAGAAGGCTTAGTGGAGAATAATAGAAGCAAGGCAGTTCTCATTCAAGCGGTGCATGAAATAGTTGAAACTTCTAAGCAAACTGCTTATTTTCCTTCTTATGAATATGTAATAGATGATTTAAGAGACTACCGTTTTTATTCAGAGGACCTTGTGCATCCCAATTATGCAGCATCCAATTATGTATGGGAGAAGTGGGTAGAGACCTATATGAATGAGGAAACCCAAGGTATTATGAAACAAGTGGCCGAATTACAGTTAGCCATGCAGCACAAGCCTTTTTTTGCAGGATCAGCACAACATAAAGAATTTTTACAAAATTGTATCGCTAAAAGCGAGCGTTTATTAAGTTTATATCCTTATTTGCCATTGAATGACCAAGTTCAGTTTTTTAAGCAAGGAATTGGCGAATAAATTCTTAATTTAGAACTCTAAATATTTCATATGCGTTTACTACCATTTATTGCCTCTGCTATTGCAACTGCTAGCTTAGTTACAGTTTTAAATACTCAATTATCTATTGGTACTACTAAGTCGCCTAAGCTGGGTTATTTCTTATCTCCTCAACATGGGTTTTGGAAAAATGCAGAAAAGGTAAATACCAATTTCGATGCTTCCATCATAGCAGGTGAATTAAAAGGAAATGTAGATGTTTATCTAGATGACAGATTAGTGCCGCATATTTATGCAGACAATGATCAGGACGCCTATTTTGTTCAAGGATATTTACACGCAAAGTTCAGATTATGGCAGATGGATTTTCAAACAAGGGTAGCTTCTGGTAGACTTAGTGAAATTGCAGGCGCTGGCAGATTACCTATTGATCGTTTTTTTAGAAGATTAGGCATGGTCTATGGAGCAGAAAAAACGGAGGCCAATATTAATGCGAATAATCCTGAAATGAAAGAAACAGTAGATGCCTATACAGCAGGAGTGAACGCCTTTATAAAACAAATGGATCCAGCCGATATGCCTTTTGAATTTAAGTTAATGAATTATGCTCCTGAAAATTGGACGCCTAAAAAGACGTATTTGTTTTTAATGTTTATGTCTTATGATTTAACAGGTCGTGCAGCCACTTCTGATTTACAATTAACCAATACAAGAGATTTTTTAGGCTATGACTTATTTGATAAACTCTATACCAATAACCAAGATTCTTTAGATCCCATTATACCAAAAGGTACGGTATATCAGAAGCCTTCCATTATTCCTATTAAACCTATCAATGCCGATTCTGCCTATTTGCATCAATCCACATCCCTTGGTATTACAAATGTTGAAACGCCTCTAGCGCCTAATAAAAATAATGGAAGTAACAACTGGGCAGTAGCCGGATCTAAAACAAAATCGGGTCGACCAATTTTAGCCTCTGATCCGCATTTAGGATTAAATATGCCTTCGCTTTGGTATGAAGTACAAATTACGACACCAACACATAGTACTTATGGGGCAAGTTTCCCAGGTTCTCCTGCAGTCATTATCGGATTCAATGATAGTTTAGCTTGGGGCGTTACCAATGCAGGTAGAGATGTATTAGATTTTTATGAGATTAAATTTAAAGACAGCACAGAAAATGAATATTGGTATAATGGTAAGTGGAACACCGCTGAAAAAAGAACAGAAGTGATTAAAGTAAAAGACAGTGCCGATGTAGTGGAACAAATACCGATGACAGTATGGGGTCCTACTATGTATGATGCACATTATCAAAATCCACAATCTAAAGGACGCAATTTAGCCATTCAGTGGACAGCGCATAATACTTCAACAGGTGTGGAAACTTTTTACAGATTGAACCGTGCTAAAAATTATGATGATTATATCAAGGCCATTTCACTATGGACCTGCCCTGGACAAAACTTTGTCTTAGCCACTAAGACAGGAGATATTGCTATCAAGCAACAAGGAAGTTTTGTAGCAAGATGGGAGCGACAAGGAGACTTTATTATGTCAGGTGATGATACTACTTATGCATGGCAAGGAATGATTCCGAATGAAGAAAATCCCACTATTAAAAATCCGGAGCGCGGTTTTGTAAGTAGTGCCAATCAAAAACCCACCGATCCTAGTTATCCTTATTATTTAGGCACTGCAAGTTCTTTCCCACTATATAGGGGAATAAGTGTAAATAAGCATTTGACAGCCATGTCTGGTATTACAGCTGAAGATATCCAAGCCTTACAAACCAATAATGATAATGTTTTTGCAGCTACTGCAAGACCTGCTTTAATGAAATATGTACAAGTAGATAAATTAAGCCCCGATGCTCAAAGAATGCTAAATGAAATGAACAACTGGGATTTAGTGAATAGCGAAAATTCAAAAGGGATTACGGCATTTAAAATTATTTGGGACAGTGTCACGCAAGCAGTTTGGGGTGATGAATTAGCAGGTTCACCCACTACACTTACTAGTCCTGATGATTTTGTTTTAGTAGATCAATTGTTAAAAGATTCTAATTGGTCTATAGCAGATGATATCAGCACCAAAGGTAAAATTGAAAATTTTAAAGATCAAGTTACCTTAGGTATTGAAAATGCCACCAAAAAATTATTGCAATTAGAAAAAGAAAATAAATTTGAATGGGCTTTATTTAAAGCTACCAGGGTCATGCATCTTACTAAAATTCCTGCTTTAAGCAGAATGAATTTATCCATTGGAGGAGGGGAGAATATAATTAATGCCACTACTGATGATCATGGACCTAGTTGGAGAATGGTGGTACACTTAACAGATGAAATAGAGGCCTATGGTTTATATCCAGGAGGGCAGAGTGGTAACCCAGGTAGTAAATACTATGATACCTTTATTGATTATTGGGCGGCAGGAAAATATTATAGATTATTATTTTTAGCCAAAGAAAAATTAATACAGAACGAAAGAACAAAATGGCATATTCAGTTTAAAAAGGCAACTGCTTAATAAATATAATAGCCAACATCTAATCAACTTTAAATATTATTTATGAAATATATTATATCCATTTTATTGTCTGCACTACTTGCTTATGCTGTTGGAATTTATGGCAATTTACCATGGTGGAGTTTTGTAGTCACTAATTTTATCATTGCGTTTGCTATACCCATTAAACCGGCACATTCTTTTACAGCGGGCGCCTTGGGCGTAGGCTCTTTATGGGCTGGACTAGCTTTTGGAATTGACATGGCCAACAATCATATTTTATCCACTAAAGTGGCAAAAATTCTGACAATAGGAGATTCCTATTTACTTGTCATTTTTATGACAGTTGCCATTGGTACTTTATTAGGAGGGCTTGCTTCATTGACAGGTTCTTTTCTTCGTTCAAGTAAGGCCTAATTTTTTAAAAAATAACTATTAATGACTGACTGACTTTTATCAGGTAGTCATTTTACATAATAATAAAAGATTCTATTTATCTTTGTGTTGAATTTTCCCAACATGTAATTGGGATAAAAATTTAAGCTATGTCAGTGCTACACAATCGCATCTCCAATAAGGAGTTGAAAGAAAAATTATACGAGGAAAATTTTCCGCGTACCACCATCAGTTTTTATCAATATTTCACCATTCAAGACCCCTTGGCTTTTAGAGATGAATTATATAAGGGGTTGAATCATTTACAAGTCTTTGGGCGTATTTATATTGCTCTTGAAGGGATTAACGCACAAATAAGTGTACCCACCCATTTATTGGAAGACTTTACCACTTATTTGTATTCCATTAAAGGATTAGAAGGTGTAAGATTAAATATAGCAGTGAATGATAATGGAAAAAGTTTTTGGGTTTTACGTATTAAACAGCGTAGTAAAATTGTAGCCGATGGAATTGAAGATGCCAGTTTTAGTATGGAAAATAAAGGCAATTATGTGAATGCTCTGCAGATGAATGAATTAATAAATGCACCTGAAACTATTGTCATTGATATGCGCAATCATTATGAATATGAAGTGGGGCATTTTGTGAATGCCATTGAAATTCCTTCAGATACTTTTAGAGATCAATTACCTATGGCTGCAGACATGATGAAGGATAAAAAGGATAAAAATATTATCATGTACTGCACAGGAGGTATTCGCTGTGAAAAAGCAAGTGCTTATATGCTGCATCATGGGTTTAAAAATGTTTTTCATTTAGAAGGGGGTATTATTAATTATGCCAATCAAATTAAAGAACTAGGGTTAGAGAGCCAGTTCAAAGGAAAGAACTTTGTATTTGATGATAGACTAGGAGAAAAAATTACGGAAGATATTATTTCAAAATGTCATCAGTGTGGGTCCCCTTGCGACACGCATACCAATTGTAAAAACGATGGCTGTCATTTATTATTTATACAATGTCCTTCATGTGCGCAAACCTATGCGGGTTGTTGCACGCAGGCTTGTACTGATATTGTTCATCTGCCAGAAGAAAAACAAATTGAACTTCGTAAAGGCATTGATAAAGGCCAGCAAATATTTAACAAAAGCAAGCAACGCTTAAGGCCTCGCTTGGGGATTGATATGTAAGTTTATGAAGAAATCTCTAGTTAAGAATATTTCTAGAGTTTGTTTTCACTTCTGAACTTCGAGTCATAGCGTCAAGAAAAAATAAAATGAATCGTTAAAAAATTGTGCATGTCTGAGCGAAGCGAGTTCACAATTTTAGATTCTTTTTTATTTTTTTAGCGTCATGACGAGTAGAAAAGAATGAAAATAAACTTACTAGAAATATTTAACTAAGCTTCTCAAGTGAAGCGCAAACCACTTTATAAGTTTCTTCTTCAGATAATTGCTGTGGCATAAATTTTTCTCCAATCACTTGCTCGTAAAGTTCAATATATCTTTTTGAAATAGTATCAATCCACTGTGCAGACATCGCAGGAACAGTTTGTCCTTCTTTGCCCATAAAATTATTCGCAATTAACCACTCGCGTACAAATTCTTTACTTAATTGCTTTTGTTTTTCCTTGCTTGCCTGTCTTTGTTCAAAGCCATCTGCATAAAAATAACGAGAAGAATCGGGGGTGTTAATTTCATCCATTAGATAAATGGTATCTCCAATTTTTCCAAATTCATATTTAGTGTCCACTAATATCAATCCTTGTTTAGCGGCAATTTCTTTTCCTCTTTGAAATAAAGCCAAAGCATATTTTTCCAATACTGCCCAGTCGCTTGCAGAAGCTAAACCTTGTTTAATAATTTCTTCTTTTGAAATATCTTCATCATGTCCTTCACTGGCTTTCGTGGAAGGGGTAATTATGGGGCTAGGGAAAAAATCGTTTTCAGCCATACCTTCTGGTAAGCTTACCCCACATAAATTTCTTCCTCCAGCACTATAGGTTCTCCAGGCATGACCTACCAAATTACCACGTACGACCATCTCGATTTTGAAAGGCTCACATTTTTTACCAATGGCCACATGGGGGGCAGGGGTGTCTAATAGCCAATTTGGGCAAATATCCCTGGTAGCTGCCAACATATAGGCGGCTATCTGATTTAGAACCTGACCCTTAAAAGGAATCGGGCTGGGTAAAATGACGTCAAAAGCCGATATTCTATCACTGGCAATCATTACAAGTAATTGATTATCAATGTAATAAACATCTCTCACTTTGCCATGGTACTCATTTATTTGTTGGGGGAAAGGCTTTCTATTCATGGTGTAAAAATAATTTTTTTAAGATACAAATGATAATTTTTTCTAAAATGCGAACAATATGTTAATTTGTAGGACGATTCAAACAAAAACAATAATCTATGAAAAAATGTTTAAGCCATTTTGTAATCTTTTGCCTATCTACTTTAGTAGTATTTACAGCAAATGCTCAAAATGCAAGTAGTGTTTCAGGAACAGTAAAAAATGCAACTACCTCAGAAACAGTAGCTGCAGTTTCAGTTACCCTTAAAGGGAATAATTCTGGAACCTATACAAATGACAGAGGTAATTTCAAGTTAACAGTGTCTCAAAAAGCACCGTATACCTTGGTATTCTCGTCTGTTGGATTTACGAATAAAGAAGTGGTTGTCAATGACAATACAGCTAGTTTAAATGTTAGCCTTACCCCGGCCTTTGTATTAGGCTCTGATGTTGTAGTATCCGCTTCAAGAGTATCAGAAAAATTTCTTGAATCTCCGGTAACAATTGAAAGAATTAGTGCTGCTAATATTAGAAATGCACCTGCTTCAGGTTATTATGATATCCTTGGAAATCAAAAAGGAGTAGACGTAATTGCTGCAAGTATTTTATTTAGAAGTATTTCTACAAGAGGTTTTAACAGCAGTGGTAATAACCGTATGAACCAGTTAATTGATGGAATGGACAACCAGTTACCTGGTTTAAATTTCTCCGTATCAAGTGTCGTTGGTTTAACAGAATTAGATGTGGATAATATTGAATTATTACCAGGTGCTTCTTCTGCATTATATGGTTCTGGTGGTATGAATGGTACTGTTTTAATTAACAGCAAAAACCCATTCAAATACCAAGGTTTAAGTTTTCAAATAAAACATGGTATCAACCATATTGATAGATCACAACGTCCTAGAGCTCCTTTTAAAGATTATACAATAAGATGGGCTACTAAAGTTGGCGATCGTTTTGCTTATAAAGTAAGTGCTCAATATACTGAAGCGCAAGACTGGTTAGCAGATAACAATTCTAACTATTCAAGATTACTTGGAAATGGAAATGGTGCTGTTACTTCAGGTACAAGAACTACAGATCCTAACTATGATGGTATTAATCTATATGGTGATGAAACAAGTTTGAATATTAACTCAGGCTTGATTGCTCCAGTAAAAGCAGGTATCCTTGCTCAATTAGCAGGTGTCTATGGTGCTACTGGTGCAAGTGTAGTATTAGGTCAATTACAAGGTGCTTCTGCAGTGTACAATACACTTGCCAAGTATAGTGCATTTTTAGGCTCTAGCCCAGCAACAGCTGGTTTAGTTCCTTTTGCACCATTCTTATTTGGTGACGCAAAAGGTTGGTATAAAGACATGAACGTTTCTAGAACTGGATATGGTGAAGCTTCTGTCATTAACCCAACTGCAAAAAATTTAAAAGTAACTGGATCAGTTCATTATAAAGTAGACGATAAAACTGAAGCTTCATTAAGTGCTTATACTGGTTCTGGTAATACAGTATATACAGGTTCTGATCGTTATTCTTTACGTGGTTTCCAAGTGAGTCAATTAAAGTTTGAACTAAAGTCTAAAAACTGGATGTTCCGTGCTTATAAAACATTGGAAGATGCAGGTAGCTCATTTAACGCAACTATTACTACTCGTTTATTCAATGAAGCCTGGAGGCCTAGTGCTACTTGGTATCAACAATATACTGGTGCCTATACTCAATTCAGAGATGCTGGTTTAGACTATACTGCTGCAAACAATGCTGCACGTGCAGTAGCCGATAAGGATAGACCAACAGGTAATATATCTGAAAATGTACTTTTCAAAAGAATCTCTAATAAGCCTATTTCTAATGGGGGTGGTATGTTTCTAGATAAATCTAATTTAAGTGTTGCAGAAGGTACTTTAAATTTA
>JBEIIN010000071.1:0-8508 GCA_040380795.1 Sediminibacterium sp.
ACCTGGCATTTGTAAAATAGATAATATACTGTCCCAGCCCTCCGCTGAATTAGTTGATTTTATAGGAACTCCAATAACAGGCAAGCTAGTTAATGCGGCCACCATACCTGGTAAATGCGCTGCACCACCCGCACCTGCAATAATTACTTGTAAGCCTCTTTTACGCGCTGTTTTTGCATATTCTACCATACGATCGGGAGTGCGATGTGCAGAAACGACGGTTAATTCAAAAGGAATATTGAAAGTTTTTAAAGTATCTGCAGCTGCCTGCATGATAGGTAAATCACTATCGCTTCCCATGATGATACCAACTTGTGCAGGTGTAGACATAATTTTAATTTGATGCAAGTTAAGTTAATTTTTTATAAAATATCCGGCTACTGCTCCCATTATAGGGCTGGCCTTTGTCTCGATTATTTTTACTTTAAAGCATTTAGCAGTGGTCGTAGGGAATCGAATAATTTTCTTTCTTCCAATAGTAGTACTTCCCGCAATTTTTTTCATATCGGCTTCTTTATCTCCTGCATATATTTCAAAACGTATGACTCTTTGCCCAAATTTAATTTGCTCTTGCAGTTGAATGCTATTAATGGTAACTGCAGTAGTTAAACAAATATCCATTTCATTTTTAGTATTCTTGGTAATAGCGTTTTTAAACAAGTTGTTTTTAAAGGCAGTCTCTCTTAGTTTTCTAAAATCCATTAATGCGGCTGAATCTTGTGGAGCAATTAAACCTTTTCTATTTGGAGGTACATTTAATAATAAATTACCACCATGGCCTACAGAGTTTAAATATAAATTAAATAAATCCTTACCCGATTTTACTGTAGAGTCTTCTTCTTCATGATAAAACCATCCTTTACGAATTGAAACATCTGCTTCAGCGCCCATCCAATTTTTCCCATTAAAATTTCCTCTATTCAAAGTGTCATTAGGAGGAGCACCTTCGCCTCTTTGAAAGCCTGCTGTATCTAGTAAGTTCCAGTTGGTTTCATTAATCAATCCATTTTCATTGCCTATCCAACGAATATGGGGACCAAGATCACTGAAGATGAGAATATTGGGTTGGTAAGACATAGCAGAGTCTTTGAACCTTGTAAAATCATAGACTTGCTTTTTGCCATTAGGTCCTTCTCCATTCGCTCCATCCCACCACAGTTCAGTTAAATTACCATAACCGGTTAAAAGTTCCTTCATTGTTTGAATATAGATATCGTTGTAAGCTGCAGTACCATACTCTGGGTGGTTTCTGTCCCATGGAGAAATATACACACCCATTTCAATGCCTGCTTTCTTACAAGCCTCTGACAACATTTTAATTACATCACCTTTTCCATTCATCCACTTGCTTTCTCTTACTGTATGCTTGCTAAATTTACTTGGCCATAAACTAAATCCATCGTGGTGTTTTGCCGTAATAATAATGCCTTTCGCGCCTGCTGCTTTTGCAATGCTTGCCCACTGGTTGCAATCTATTGCTGTTGGATTAAATACATTAGGGTCTTCACTTCCTTTGCCCCACTCTAAATTGGTAAAGGTGTTGGGACCGAAATGAATAAATAAGTAAAATTCTTTTTCATGCCAAGCTAATTGTTGCTTAGTAGGAGTGGGTCCAAATTTTTCTTGTGCCACTAGATTTGTTACATTGGTCATTAAGAAAATGCTTACTCCGATAAATACAATTTTAAAGTATTTCATGAAATGTTTTTTATTGTTGATCAAGTGCTCTTTTATATAATTGAATTGTGTTTTCTAAGCCTAGATAAAGGGCATCGCTAATTAAGGCATGTCCAATACTTACTTCATCAATACTTGGAATAGATTGTATTAAGTAAGGTAAGTTGAATCTGTCTAAATCATGGCCTGCGTTAATGCCAAGTCCTAATTTTTTTGCAAGAGCTGCTGCACTGATATATGGCTCAATGGCTTTTTCTTTATTTCCAGCTGCAAATAGCTTTGCATACATTTCAGTGTATAATTCTATACGGTCTGTTCCAGTGCTTGCAGCGGCTTCAATCATTTTTTCTATAGGGTCTACAAAAATAGATACACGAATACCTGCTTTTTTAAAAACTCCAATGATTTCTTTTAAATAAGCTTGTTCTGTAATGGTATCCCAACCATGGTCGCTGGTTAGTTGGCCCAAGGTATCGGGTACCAGGGTAACCTGATGCGGTTTGTTCGCTAAAACCAATTCCACAAACTTGGTTTCTTTAGGGTTGCCTTCTATGTTAAACTCTGTGCTTAAAATTGCGCTTAAATCATAAACATCTTGGTAGCGAATATGCCTTTCATCGGGTCTTGGATGCACTGTGATACCCTCGGCCCCAAAACGCTCGCAATCCCTTGCCACCTGCACTAGATTAGGATTGTCCCCACCACGGCTATTTCTTAATGTGGCTATCTTATTTATGTTCACACTTAAACGAGTCATAGGCGAATTTAAGTTATTTTTGCATCTCAAATATAAGAAATGGCTTATTCTAGTTTGGAGGCTTGTTTATTGGATTTGGAGCGTACGGGTCAGCTGCTGCGCATTAAAGAAGAGGTAGATCCCTATTTAGAAATGGCTGCCATTCATTTGCGCATTTATGAACAAAAAGGTCCTGCTATTTTATTTGAAAAAGTGAAGGGTTCTAAGTTTCGTGCAGCTTCCAATATTTTTGGCACACTAGAAAGAAGCGAATTTATTTTCAGAGATACCTTGCCTTCAGTAAAGCAATTAATTGATATCAAAATTAATCCATTGGCGGCTATTCAAAATCCCTTAAAATCTTTAGCTGCATTGCCCGCTGCAATGAATGCACTGCCGAATAAAAATCCAATTGCAAAACCAGTTTTATTTGAAGAGATTAATATTAGTGATTTGCCACTCATTCATCATTGGCCCATGGATGGCGGAGCCTTTGTAACACTTCCACAAGTGTATACAGAAGACGCCGATAAACCAGGTATAGGAAATTCTAATTTAGGTATGTACCGTATTCAATTAAATGGAAACGATTATATATTGAATAAAGAAATTGGGTTGCATTATCAATTACATAGAGGAATTGGAGTGCATCAAACCAAGGCGAATAATCAAGGGCTTCCTTTAAAAGTAAGTTGTTTTGTGGGCGGTCCGCCTGCACATAGTGTTGCTGCAGTGATGCCACTACCAGAAGGTATGAGTGAAATGAATTTTGCAGGAGTGCTTGCAGGAAAAAGATTTGGGTATACTTATATAGATGGTTTTTGCGTAAGTACCGACGCCGATTTTGTAATTACCGGCGAAGTATTTCCTGGAGAGAATAAACCAGAAGGTCCTTTCGGGGATCACTTAGGGTATTATAGTTTGCAACATCCCTTTCCTGTAATGAAAGTGCATAAAGTGTATGCAAGAAAAAATGCCATCTGGGCTTTTACAGTGGTAGGAAGGCCTCCGCAAGAGGATACAAGTTTCGGACAACTCATTCATCATATAACAGGCTCTGCTGTGTCTAATGAAATACCAGGATTAAAAGAAGTGCACGCCGTTGATGCAGCAGGAGTGCATCCTTTATTATTAGCCATAGGAAGTGAAAGGTATACGCCCTTTTTAGAAAATAAAAAGCCTGCAGAAATTTTAACTATTGCCAATCATATTTTAGGAACTGGGCAATTAAGTTTAGCCAAATTTGTTTGGATAACAGCAGAAGCAAAAAAATCGAAAGAAAAGAGTGAAGCAAATTTAAATGGCTCGAATGCAAAGACACTAGATGTAAATAATATACCGGAGTTTTTAGAGTATATGTTGAGTAGAATGGACTTTTCAAATGACTTACATTTCTACACCCATACCACCATGGATACCTTGGATTATTCTGGTGACGGTTTAAATAGTGGTTCTAAATTAGTACTAGCTGCTTATGGAGATGTCAGAAGAAAATTAGCTAGATCTATTCCAGAAAAAATTACAGCACTCAATGCCAATGCGCAATTAATTATGCCGGGTGTTATTGCTGTAAATACAGCAGCTGCAACTATACATTCTATTCAAGAAAAGTTGAAGGGGCTAGGGGAAACTTTATTAGAACAAGATGGTGTAGCTATGATTATTATTACCGAAGATGCTACTTGGATGGCTGCTGAATTTAATAATTTTATTTGGGCTGCATTTACCAGGACTAATCCTGCTAAAGATATTGAAGGGCTGGATAGCTATATCAACAATAAACATTGGGGATGCAAGGGGCCACTTATTTTTGATGCAACTATTAAAAAGCATCATGCGCCTGCAGTGGTAAAGGATAATGAGGTAGAAAAAAAGGTTACCGCCATTTTGAGTAAGTATGGTTATTAAACCTCCACCCAAGTATGGTCGGCTAATAATTTCACGGTAGCTACAAATCCGGCAAAGGGTCCAGAGCCGCCACCCCATTCACTAGGCGCCACTAAAGAAAGTACATGTGAGCCATCTGTTTTTTCATACACATGATAAATTTGACCTATCTGCGGTTTGAAAGTAATTTTAGCTTCGTAAATCATTAAACTTAATTCCTTGCGCTTTTTAATTTCCTGCGCTTGTCTTGCTAGTAATTCAATTTGCTCTTTAATTTGATTTAACTGCATATTGGTTTGATCCTCCATGGCAGATAAAGCCTTATGTTTTATCACCCCTTCTTTAGTAGGACGAATAGCCACACTGCCTGCAGAAGAAGCATAAGGTAGAACGCTTAATTGTTTATGGTATACTTCTATATTTTTAAAAGATTCTCCATTTTCTTTGAAGCCATACTGTGATACTTTTAAAAAACCATTGGCTAAAATTTCATGCACTACTTTAAGTACTTCTTTATTGTCTTTATGAAATTGAACGGTTAAACAAGAACCATTATTTATCTCGGCAAGCACTTCATTTCCTAACAAAGGGTTTTCGAAAGCCTGTGCCATTCCATTGGGTATAACGCTATACTGGGCATAAAAAGCCTCATTTTCAATATTCACCCAATTATGACTAAAGCTAAGGGCATGGCCATTTTGAACGCTTTCAATTTTATAGTTTCCAGATTTAGGAACTAATTGATACTCGAATTCGCTTTTTTCCGGGAAAAGCTGCCAGCTTGCTAAAAAATTATACGCTTGAACCATATTTATATAACAAAAATAAGTAGGAAAGGTTGAATGAATAGGGGGTTGTTTATGCTCAAAAATGCTAATTAATTTGAACGAAATCGGGCTTGCTAATAATACTAGAATTGTACTTATAACGAAGGTTGGTAATAAGGCTAATATTCCAAGGGCTCAGTTGACGATTGGTTCTTGGGAAATAGAAAGCTTTTAATTCAATGGTGCCAAAAATGAGGTTTTCATTCCTAATTCTCATCCCAGATCCTATAGAGGAATAGATATCTCCGTTGTTAATGGGTTGGCCCACGGTTCTTAGATAGGTAATATTGCCAAAGGCAAAAGGGGAGGTTCGAAACCCATAAAATGACCTTGAATTATACCAAACCGATTCCCAGTTCGCAGTAATACGGGTGCCTCCATAAATTCGTTCTCTATTTAATTGAGGTATACCATAACTACTACTAATAAGTAGGGCCTCATTGAATTTATTTTTTAGGGTTTGAGTAAAACTTATATTAATGATGGACCTATACTTGAAGCCACTTTCTAAATAACGAAGTTTATTAATTTGCTCTACACTTGCCATGAATCGAACATCTTGTAATTGAGTATCGGCATAACTGGAACCTGCACTTAATGTGATATGTCTATAATTTTCATTAGAAAGTAATTTATAGTTCTCTAATTTAATTCCTAGATAAGGTAGTGAGCTTTGTTCTCTTCTATAATTTCCAGAAGTAATGACCATCGATTTTCCTGTAGGTAAATCCTCGTTTCTGCCAAAGCCATATAAATACTGGGTCCTTATCATTTGTTGTTTAAATAAAGTAAAAGAAGCTAGGGAGGCCTCAATATTTTGATAGTTTTTGTCTATTTGTGCTAAATAATCTGTGGGTCTTTGTTTAAATATATTTTCCAAAAAACGAACTTGCACAAAGTAATGCACGTTATTGGCTGCCAGTGAAATTCGATTACTAAAAAGTTGATAGCCTAACCATGCATCAAAATGTTTTAAGTCATAATTATAAGTACTGTTGAATAAAGAGTCTGACCACTTGCTTGAAAAAACATTTTCATTATGGGCATTGTTCCAATCAAATCCCCAGGTCCATTTACTATTAGGCGTGAGTAGGGGGCGGTTCCCTCTAATGTAAATGGTCGATTCAGATAAATCGCCATTGGCTACATTGGGAGCGAAGGATTTTGCTCCCAATGTAATATCTGTAAAGCTGCCTTTTAAATTTCTATTGGTATAATCAAAGCCCCAGCCTGCATTGATGGATCTGTTTTTATCGAAGTTGTGACCTAAGGTAAAGGCATTACCCCCGTCGTTTGTATTCTCTGTACTTAAGGTAGCAGTATAAGAATTGGCATTTCTAATATTAAAGCTACCTCCAATAGGGAAAATATCTTTTGTAATAATGTAGATGTCTACTTCGTTGGTGTCCACTGAAGAAAGAGAAGCGAGTATACGGGCATCTTGTATATAGGGTATATCTCTCAACCACTTTTCATTATAGGCAATGACTAAGGGGTCTACTAATTCTTGCTCCTTAATAAATAAATTTTTTCGAATTGTATTTTCGCTTGTTTTATTATGCAATTTATCTGCAAATTTCGTTAAGGCATCCTTTTTTGAATTTGCAGGATTAAGTAAACTTGCTCCAAAATGTTTTTGTTCTATTTGAATGCTTCTAATTCTTTTTCCTTCGTACTTCGCTACTTGTTGTGCAAATTTATTTAGATTAATAAAAGTAGAATCAATAAAAGGGTTGGGCTTGCCCTTAAATTGTTTAATAATACTTTGAAGTAGACTGCTATCCTTTGATAGAGCAATATTTTTTTCAATATTTCTTATTTGTGCATTTGATGAAAAATGCACAAATAAGGCTAGCAGGAATAAGGTAATTAGTTTTCGAAAGAAAGAATGCATAGTATTGTTATTTCATTACAATACTTTAACAGCTCTTTTTCTTAAAGATTCAATAGGAATATTTAAATATTTACCAATTTGCTTACCATCTCTATAGCTAATTACTCTTAAAGAAAGTACATCTTCTGGAATTATAAATGGAGCTGTGTACTTTTCGCTATAATTATCGGGCATTTGATCGTTAATGGTATAGTAGATATCTAATCCTTCTACTTCACCTTCCATGATTCCAATGAGTTCACCTTTTGTATTTAATTGTGTAGTTACAATTGGGTCATACATACTTCTTGCATACCTCACATTAGCAGCATCTAGTTTTTCAAATTGGCTCTCTACTTTTTTAGTAAAACTATTCCAGTTCTTCTTTTCTTTTGGAGACCAGCTAGTTTCTGCAACCGCTAAACCTCTAGGCCATGTCATGTATTGAGCATATCTCATATCAAATATTTGCTCTGACCATTGATTGGCTTGGTTACCTAATATTAAACTAGGATCAACACCTGCTGGCACTGGTTCAAAACTATAAGTGGTTTTCATTCTTAATCCACGGTATACTTTACCTTCTGCAGTAAGTTCTCCCTGGTAATAATCGATATAGTTAAAATCATTTGGAGACATTACTACTTGATGCCCTTGTTTGGCAGCTTCAATTCCTCCTTTCACACCTCTCCAACTCATTACAGTAGCATCGCCCGATAAGCCACCTTCTAAAATTTCATCCCAACCCATCATTTTCTTCCCCTTGCTATTAATTATTTTTTGAACTCTACGCACAAAATAGCTCTGCACTTCATTTTGATTTTTTAAACCTTCTTTTTTCATAAGCGCTTGTACATTGGGTGATTTCTCCCAATTGTTTTTTGCATTTTCATCACCACCCATATGAATGTATTCAAAAGGGAATAGGAGAGCAATCTCTCCAAAAATTTTATCTAAGTATTCATACACTGTTTCATTAGAAGGGTCTAATGAGTTATCAATTTCAGCAGTCACATGTCCGTTTAATCCTTCCCAATCCATAAACTCATCGCCTGCATTTACTTGGAAGGGATAATTAGGTGTGGTACTTAAAAAAGGATAAGCTGTATTCGTGGCTAAGCTATGACCAGGCACATCTACTTCTGGAATCACTTCAATAAATCTTGCTTTTGCATAAGCTACTACTTCTTTAATATCTTCTTGTGTATAAAAGCCGCCATATGTTTTAGGTTCGTCAAGGGCAGGTGTAGTAATATTCATCCACTTGCCTTTACGCTCTGCTCTCCATGCACCCACACTTGTTAATTTAGGAAGAGATTTTATTTCAATTCTCCATCCTTGATCGTCGGTTAAATGCCAATGAAAACGGTTGTATTTATAACGCGCCATATCATCAATAAATGTTTTTACATCTTCTTTGCTAAAAAAGTGTCTACTCACATCGAGCATCATGCCTCTCCAACCAAAGCGTGGCTTGTCAATAATAGATACATACGGTAAACTCCAGT
>JBEIIN010000072.1:0-8476 GCA_040380795.1 Sediminibacterium sp.
ACGCGGGCGGGCCTATGTCATACGGGCGGGGCGGAATGTCGCGGGCCATGGTACGAAAACGGGCGGGATGTATTAACATATCTTTAGGGTATGGTTAACACGGTATTAACAGTTTACTTTGTATATGTATTTTTTATGGGGCTAAATTCATTAACAAAATTTTAGCAGGGCATTAACACTATTTTGGCTATTTGTTGCGTAGTTTTATATCGCAATCAAAAGCAATCACCCCGTAAAATTTACAACTATGATAAAAGCATTCACAATTTTCAAAGAGGGAACAACCACAACCGGCCCCGTTACAATATTAATACCCCAGGAAATTTTTACCGATGAATTACTACAATTCAAAATAAATAAATTTATTTTTTTAGGTTACGAAGTAAAAATAATTTAATAACCCTCTAAAATTTACAGTCATGAGACAAAGAAAGCAAATAAAAAAACAGCCCGCGCCCGTAGTTACGGCAAGCGCTAACGGCCTGGAATTTCACGAACCGCGCAAAGTATCAACGAACGTTCGTATAAAACAAATAGTTAACGAATTAGGAATAGATGAAAACGTCTATAAATTACAGGCCCTTATGCGCGAATATAAGCGCCGCGAAAAAAACAACTTTTTTAACCTCTAAAAATTACTACCATGACAAAGAAACAAAAAACGACCGCCGGAATAATTTGCCTGTTAATTGTATTAATTAGCCCCGTTTTTATATGTATGCAAAGCGAATGGGGAATATATTTTTTTATTCTTTTTTTGCTGATTTTTGGCGGCGCTGCTGATATGTTATTAACAGAAGATTAAAAACCCCTTAACACTTTTTTTTATTTTCTTAGCGTAATTTTATCACACAAACAATAAAAACCTAAAACCATGACAAACAAAAACCAAAAACCCGCAAGCATTCAAAAAGCTATCAACGAACAAAAGCCCGAAATTAGCGCGCTTAAAAAAGCCTTGGCGACATTGAAAAAAACAATTAAAGCCCCTTTTGATACGTCCAAAGGTTACACTGTTTTACCGAGTAACCGCCCGTTATAATTACAGCGCGCGCAAAAAAGCGCGCTTTATTTTTTTATCATTTTAAATTTAAAGCCATGCAAACAATAACCAAAAAAACCGAATTTAAAAAAGTAAGCGCCACAATTGACAAGCTACAAAAAACCATTGAAAGCGCCCCGAGTTATAAACCAGTGAAAAATTTACTTAGCGCGGGAATCACTAATGTAAAGACCGCAAAAAATGAGCTAAAGACCTTTATTTTATACCTTGCGCCCGCTGACACTGTCGCCGGGTTTAATCTTTGTCCTTTCGCGTCCAATGGCTGTAAAAAATCATGTCTCTACAGCGCGGGCCGGGGTAAATTCACCAACGTACAAAGCGCCAGGATTAATAAGAGTAAATTTTGGGCTTACGACCGCGCGAAATTTTACGAACAGTTAGCCAATGAAATTTTACAAATAAACAGTAAAGCGCAAAAAACCGCGGAAAAAATCGCAATCCGGTTAAATGGGACGTCAGACATTGACCACATCAATTTAATAAACCGTTTTACTGGCGTTGATGTTTTGACCCTTTCAAATGTTATATTTTACGATTACACCAAAAACCCGAACCATATAAAAAAATACAGCGGAACAAATTACCGGTTAACTTTCAGCCGTTCAGAATCAAATGAACCTCAAGCGCTTGAAGTACTTAGCGCGGGCGGGAATGTGGCCGCGGTTTTTAGTGGTGATTTGCCCGAATTTTGGAACGGTTACAAAGTAATTAACGGTGATTTGTCAGACTTGCGCTACTTTGACCCGGTTAATATTGTAGTTGGGCTTAAGGCCAAAGGGGACGCGAAAAAAGACCGCTCCGGGTTCGTTATTTCCTAACTTTTAAAATTTATTTTTTATGCTTACAATATTTGAATACATCCAAAAACATGGCGCGCGCGCAACCGCCAGGCAATTAATTTCACAGCGCTTTAAACGGTTTGCCGGGCTTACTCTATCAGATTTGCCAGATACGGTTGAACTATGCGCAATTGTTGACAGTTTAGAATATCAACTAAAAAAAGACAGCGCCGACAAAGAAAAAATAAAGGAAATTTTAAGCGAAATTAACGCCGATTTTTTAGAGTCTTTAATTTATGAATAAAAACCCGCTGAGGGTTTTTTTTATGCCATAAAGCGCCCAAAATAAGCGCCCAAAATAAAGCGCAAACAATTAGCGCCGGCCCTATATCAGCGCCCAAAATAAGCGCCACAAAGCGCCCAAAATAACCGCGCAAAGATAAGCGCCGGCCCAAAATAAGCGCCCAAAATAAGCGCCCGAAATCAGCGACCAGGCCCGCAACAAAGCGCAAACAGTCAGCGCCAAAAATCAAAAGTAAAAACCAAAGTAAAAACCAAAGTAAAAACCAAAAATAAAAAACCATGAATAAAAAACCGGATTTAATAATTGGGGAGCATCCCCATTGGGAAAAAGTTAATTTCTGGGCATGGATTCAAGCGAGCGCCCTGGCTGGTATTAATTACTCAGCTAATTAACCGCCCGCCATCCCTTAAAAATCAATCCTAAAATTAAAAATTGAAAACATGAGAACGCTCAACAATTTACAAAGCTATTTCAACCGGTTCAATGTATCGGCGGAGTTTATTAATTTGGGGGGTGATGAATACGGGGTAATGCTAAAAAATAAGGCCCAATATAAATTGGCCCGAAGTATTGCGGAGAATCTGGGCTTTGCTGTATTGCAGCCCTTTGAGTATAACTATAACCGAAATACAAAATTTGGGGGCGATATGGTGGTCTATTAACAAAAAATTAAATGGTCATTAACTTGAATTTAGCAATTAAGTGCGTATCTTTATCACGAAATAAAAAATTATGGCAAACGAAACAAAAACCTACACACAAACAATCATCTCGGAGGGGGGTATTGAAATGCTTGTAACCTTTGACTATTATTGGGACGAACAAATTGAAGAGGGGCACGGGGTACACGACCTATCGGGGTGGAATGTTAATTTGACTTATGTTGAACTGGTTGTGGCCGGTAAAACAGTAAAGTTCAATGGAGAATGTAACATATTGAAATACCTTGAGCTACCTCAGTACCTTGCAATATTGGAAGAAATTAATATTGATGATATTGAAGGAAAATAATTTAATCACCCTTAAAATAACAGCCATGCAAACAAAAAAATTGAATTTATTCCAGGTTAACACAACCGCTTTTGATGAGGAGGATTTTTTGCTGATGACCTCACTAACTGAAGACCAAGTAACTGAAGTTATTAATCCAATTGTAAATGAGGAAAGAGAAAATGAGGTTGAATATGAAAATGAGATGCTCGTAGAGGCGCTTAAAAAGGCTTATCCTCATCATGTAGTAATCCATTACAACCCAAGTGAAATAGACCTTATATCTATTTAATAACCCTTAAAATTAATAACCATGGATGTATTTAATCAGTTAGCTGGGTACTTTAATCCCAACACAAGCAACAATAATGTAAACCCTTTAAAATCAAAAGCCATGCAGCAAAGCACTAAATTTCAAAGAAAGGAACAACTACGCGGGGAGTTCAATGGAGATACCGGCGAACAAGCCTGGAATGGCTTAGAAGCAAATACTGATTATGCTATATGGCTTGAAAATAAACTATTGGAATATGAGGAACGAATAGGCTCTTTATTAAGTAATATAAAAGTAATGACCGACAAGTTGGATGATTAATTAAAAAAAGAAACCAAATTCAATAACTAATAAATCAAAAACATGAAAAAGTTAATTGTGGTCTTATTATTTCCAATGTCAATCTTTGCTCAAAATGATGTGAAGGTAAAAATTTGTTCAAACATTAATTATTTTGGTGGTATTGGTCGGGTAATTTATCCATTAATTTGTAGTGAAAATGCAAAAAAAGGATTTTCAATAAATATTGGAGTGCGTGAAATTCAAAAAGAATTGACCTACTTTAATATTATTGTTCAAAGACATGGGATAGGAAATTATATGGATAGTTCCAGTTTGGTATTTTATTATGAAGATGGCACTACTTTCAAAATAAAATCATACTCGGAAAAAAATATTGAGGAGTGGTCCTTTTTTGATGAAGAAGCAGTGTTCTATAATAATTTTCTAAAGAAAAAGATTAATTCCATTGAGTTCATTAATTTGACTACCAATGACAAATATTTATATAAATTAAAAGAAGAACAAAAATCTTTTTTTAAGAGCGCATGGGATGATATAAGAAAAAATAAATTCTATGTTGGAGAATGTAATTAATCACTTAAAAAAAACAAAACATGAAAAAGTTAATCGTAATCTTAATGTTTCCAATGTCTGCTTTTGCGCAGGATTTCAGAATCTATGTGTGTAAGGACATAATGACTGACAAGGAATATGCCTTTCCAAGTGAAACTATATTGTGTAGTGATGATGGGGTAAACGGATTCAATATAAATTTATTCCTAAATAACAAGAATGGAGTTGTTTCTTACAATGGTCTTTTGGTCAATGTAGCCGGGGTGGGAAATTGTTTTGAAAAAGATGAGTTGTACTTTCTTTTTGATGATGATACAAAAGTGGTATATAAATCATGGAATGATTTTAATTGTGAGGGTCGTTCTTACTTTGATTTGTATGCCAGATACTTTGATGAGTTAAGCAAGAAGAAAATAAAGGCCATAAGGTTTAAGAACGGAAGAACTTCGGAATCATTTACATATCTGCTTAATGAAAGTCAATCTACTTTTTTTATCAGAGCAAAGAAGTGTCTTGCTTCTAAAGTTTATATACCAAGAGATTGTAACGAATAATATTTAATAACTAAAAAAAACAAAACATGAAAAAAACAATTATCGTAGGATTGTCAGCCATTGCAGTTGCTTTAGCTATGTCCTCATGCAAAAAAGAAAATCAAGTGTGTAACTGTGGTCTTGTTCTTAGCGACCGGGTAAGCGACTATTCAGTAGTAATTAGAAACGATTGTAGTGGTAATGAGAAGCGCTTTTATCTTCAGCCTGGAGATTGGACCACCGCTTATGTAGGAAGCAATTATTGTATCACCAATGTTACTAATTGGTAATTATGGAAACAATGACATTTAACCGCGAAAAATTGGATGCGCTAATCATAAAACACAAGGAAGCTGTGAAAAATAATGAGGACGCATTCAATTTTGAGGGGCACAAGCTTCTCACCGCCTACGCAAAGTATTTAATTCAATACTTACAGATGGAGCTCACGCGTAAAAAAAACACTAAAATTGGATAACCAAAAAATAAATAACCATATATTTGTAGAGCCATGGCAAAGAATGAAACAAGTACATACCACCACGCCAAAGTAATATTTGATACTCTTGGCTACAAAGAAGATGCTATTCTCCCTTTGTTTCAGCCTAATGTTAGGTTATTTAGGAAACACTTGAGCGAGATGATTAAAAGGCAAAAAAGCTCCAAGAAATTCGCCTCTCGCCTTGTTCCAGACGGCTTGAAGATAACGCGCATAGAGTAATATATATTTTTTCCATCCGTAGCGTAGTTTTATTACTATCATTAATCTTAAATCCGAAAACATGAATGTAAAAACAATCTATCCGAGTTCTCAGCCTTCCTTCAATGAGTGGTGTAAGATGTTCAATGTATCATCAAGATATGAGGACCGCACGCCAATAACCAATGCCAATAGGATTATGTCCTTATGGGATGGTTACTCCAAGATGAAAGAAATATTTATTCTGAAAACTAAAACCCTTTAATTATGTATTACGCAATTATCTTTATAGTTAGTATATTTATGGTGGCCTTGCTTACCGTTGCGGAAGAAAAGCTTCCCAAGTAGTTTTATTTTCATGGTTGATATGACAAGGGGGATTTATTCTTATTTCCCCCTCATTTTTTTAATGAGAAACCCCAGTATAGACATACCGGGGGATTCAAAAGTCCGATGCCCATGCATCAGCTTCATTAAACAAAACACGAATGAGAAAACACTACAATCTTACAAATTCAGTTTCTGGTATGAAATCTTTTTCGTTGTACCGAGCGAGTAAAGTCCGCCAATTGTTTCCAAGTGGCTTTTCAAAATGAGGGTAATCTTTAAACTTAACGAAGTTACCACCCCACTTTATGCCATGCTTTTGAGCGTATGGGAGTAGGTTGCCCATGTTATATTGCCAATCGGGTTTATTGCCATTCATAGCTACTAAATCTATGGCAAGTCCGTAATTATGATAGCTGCTTCCTGGCTTTGCGTTGGTTACCTTTGGGCCTTGTGTTGTTCTACCCTTGGCATACAAATCCGCTTGCTCTTTAAATGTTCTCATGGCTTGGGTAACCCGTAAGGTTATATCCAATCCCGCCTCTGCATCTTCAATAAACTTAATGAAATCGTTTTTTACTGCGGGGTGCAATGTTTCTACTCTTGCTATACTTACTTTGTCTTTCATTTTTTCTTGATGTTAAAATATAAGCTTGCGGATAAAAGCATACAAGCTATAACAAAAAGAAGAAACCACTTATCTAACTTGCCCTTTTTTTCTGCTCCCTTGAGCTGAGCTTCGCTGAGTTGAGCTTTGAGTTTAGTTATATCGGCTTGCAACAAATTAATGTATTGCTTATCCTTTAGTGTAATTTTGATAGTATCTATTACAGGAAGCGGTACTTTTATTTTGGAAACCTTGTCCTTCCAAATAACTTCAGCGTTTTCGTAACCGATGTTGTAGGCGTCCTTTATTTGCTTGTTGCAATCTTTTTCTTGCTCGTTATATTTTTTTCGGAGCTGAGCGCCAATGCTATCAATATATTTTTTAAGACCAACTGTATCTCTAATAATTGTTGGAATTACAATGGGGATGCTGTCTCTTTTACCGGGGACATAAATAATTGTGCTATCATTAGCGCAAGGGTTTTTTTCTAACCATCGCCTGCCTATTCTATCAAATCTTTCTTGTTGTTTCTCTATACGCTTCTCTATATTGCAAGAGGTGGATAAGGATAAAGTACTTAACAAAAAAATGACTGATAGCACTCTCATCATTAATCTAATTTAGGTTCTTTTTTAAGAATCTCATCATTAGAATTAGTCAACAAGTTTTTCATTATGTATGCTAATCCAGATGTAAGAGCAGCCATCCCAATTGCCTTCCAATTAAACACGAAATCTCCTGCTTGTACGGAATTATACAAGAGTGTAATTACTGCGGTAAATATGGCAACAAAAAGACCTTTAACGAAATCTTTGGTATTTAGAGAAAAAAATGGAGAGTTCATGTTTATTTTTTTTTATTTTTTAATTCCTTATAAATCTTAATAAGATTGTAAGTTATGGTAGTAATTGTAGCAAGTATGGTGAAAGTGTTCAGCACTTGGCTTTGGGCCAGCAGCCCGACAAAACAGACTAAGTTGAGTTTCACGCTTACCCAATCTACTCCATGTTGAACGAGGGTTCTCATAGTTTTCGGTTTTAAAGTAGGATTAATACGAACTGAATACTTAAATACAAATACCGTTCCATTATCCTACAATCTTATGCCAAATCTATGAAGAAGTGCAATACAAAAATCAAAAGTGTATAAATATTTTTTTTAATGCGAAATTAAATTACTAATTAAGCGTACTTTAAATACTGAGCGTTTTCGGGAATGCTTTCATCTACGATTTCAAAGATTTCTGGGTGCTCAACTATTGATGGATGCTCCTCTAATGGTTGTGTCCAATCATTAGTAATTACTACGGTGTACGCAATCTCTTGCTTTGCCGTCAAGTCTAATTTTTGTCTGATGTGTGTCATGATTAATCAGTAAAATAAGTTAGTGTAAAACCTGCTGTTCTATAGTTGCCTGAGGATGACGATATATTAAATTCATAGCCATTGTTTCCTGCGTTATTTTGCAATAGCACACGACTTGTTGTTGCTGCCGTTGTTGATGTTCCCAAGAATGCCCATGCCGAACCAATAATATCATTTGCTCCCGTTAATGTTCCGAAGTTAGTAGGATTCGGGCAGCCTGCTGGGAGTGTTAATTTTACGGCTGTTAATGCTGAACCCGCAGACGCATAGTTCAAAGAAATAGTGATAACTACTTGCTTGCCTATTTGACACCATCTGTATCTATGACTTGTAGCTCCCGATGGGGCTGTAGTGCCGGTCCAAGTTATAGTTCCTGCATAAGTAAGCGTTCCACTATCTCTAAATACTTGGTCGGTAGCATCGGCTGTTGAGCTTGTATTGTTTGCTTTAAATGTAAATGCCGCTACAGATTTTCTTTGAAAAACAGATGTATCTGAAATGTTTAGTTTTAAATTTATTCTATTACTCAAAGATGCGGTATCTATTTTTCTTAAATATGGGCTAAGCATAGAAGAACTGTCAGAAATGCGAACATACTTCCCAGACAATCCACTTGCAGATGTATCAACTATCAAAGTTCCCGTTGTTGTAATTGTGCCGCCACTTAATCCATATCCAGT
>JBEIIN010000073.1:0-8452 GCA_040380795.1 Sediminibacterium sp.
GAAATTAGAAGATATTAAAGAAGTGCATAGTCATCCTATGGCTATCTTACAATGCTTAGATTATTTAGAAAAGTATAATTGGAAATTAGTAGAATCAGAAGATACGGCCTTAAGTGCTAAAGTGGTACATCAAAATAAAAGTAAGCATACAGCAGCCATTGCGAGTAAGCTAGCGGCGCAAATGTTTGATTTGAATATCATCAAACCAGATATTCATACTTTAAAAAATAATATTACTCGTTTTTTAATCGTAGGTCCAACAAGTACTAAGACTTTGGTGGAGAATGCGAACAAAGCATCTATTTATTTTCAAACCGACCATTCAAGAGGTATACTTGCTAAAGTACTAGCTAAAATTGCACAAGGCAATGTGAATTTGAGTAAGCTGCAAAGTATGCCTATACCAGGTAGCACATTTAAATACGGTTTTTATGCCGATTTAGAATTTGATAATAAAAAACAAATTGAAAAAGTATTAGAAGCATTAAAAGGCTTAACCAATAGTATTAGAATATTCGGTATGTATCAAAAAGGTAAAGTTGTAAAAGGATAATAATGAATTGGACTGTATCAAATAGATTAGAGGGTATTGGAGAATATTATTTTTCTACCAAACTGCGCGAGATTGATGAACTCAATAAAGCCGGTAAGGGGATACTTAATTTAGGAATTGGCAGCCCCGATTTACCTCCGCATCCTGATGTGGTGCAAACTTTACACGAAGAAGCGATTAAAGAAAATGTCCATGGTTATCAATCTTATAAAGGCTCGCCTATTTTAAGAGAAGCGGTAGCGAATTGGTATAAAAAATATTTCAAAGTAGCGGACTTAAATCCTGCTACTGAAATACTTCCTTTATTAGGAAGTAAAGAAGGGATCATGCATATATGTATGACCTATTTAAATGAAGGAGATCAGGTATTAATTCCAAATCCTGGTTATCCTACATACACAAGTGCAGTTAAATTAGCGGGTGGGACCCCGTTATACTATGAGTTGACTGCCGATAACAGTTGGGCGCCTGACTTTGAAAATTTAGAAAAATCAGATTTATCAAAAGTCAAGTTAATGTGGGTGAACTATCCACATATGCCAACAGGCCAAAGGCCTACGAAAGAACTATTTGAAAAAATAGTCGCCTTTGGAATAAAGCATCAAATATTGATTTGTCATGATAATCCTTATGCCTTCGTTTTAAATGATAAGCCTGAAAGCTTATTGTCTATTGACAGGGCCAAAGAGGTAGTGATAGAATTAAACTCTCTAAGTAAAAGCCAGAATATGGCAGGATGGAGGGTAGGCATGTTAATTGCTGCCGAAGACAGAATCAATGAAATACTTAGGTTTAAATCCAACATGGACAGTGGTATGTTTTTACCCGTGCAATTAGCAGCTGCTAAAGCATTAAGTCTTGATCAAAGTTGGTATGACTCCGTGAATAAAATATATACAGCACGACGCGAAAAAGTATTCGAGTTATTAGATGTTTTAAAATGTGTCTACACTAAACAACAAGTAGGCATGTTTGTATGGGCCAAAATTCCCGCAACTTACAAAGATGGATATGCATTAAGTGATAAAGTATTATACGATGCAAATGTTTTTATTACCCCAGGAGGCATTTTTGGCTCCGCTGGTAACGAATACATCAGAGTGAGTTTATGTGGTTCCATAGAAAAATTTAGTGAAGCCATAAAAAGAATTGAAGCATGCGTTTAACAGTCATTGGAATTGGTTTAATGGGAGGTTCACTGGCTTTGTCTTTGAAAAAGAAAGGCATGGTATCCAAGGTCATTGGAGTGGATCAAAATATCGAACACCAAAACTTGGCTTTGCAATTAGGTATTGTAGATGAGATCATGTCATTAGAAAATGCAGTAGTAGCTTCTGATTTGATTGCCATTGCAACGCCTATTAACGTAGCAGAAAATTTATTGCCCACTATTTTAAACTTAGTGAACAAGCAAGTTGTTTTTGATTTAGGTTCTACCAAAGAAAGTATTGTAAACATCGCCAAAGCGCATGTGAACAAAGGTCGTTTTGTTCCCACCCATCCAATGTGGGGAACAGAATTTAGTGGTCCTGCAGCAGCACAAGATGATGCTTTTATGGACAAGGCTACGATTATTTGTAACAAAGAGCAGGTGGATGCAGATGCTTTAGCATTGGTAGAAAAAACATATCAAGCTTTAGGTATGCATATGCTTTATATGGATGCCATTAAACATGACATGCATGTAGCCTATGTCAGTCATATCTCACATATCACTTCTTTTGCATTGGCCAATACCGTGTTAGAGAAGGAAAAAGAGTCTGATGCTATTTTTGAGTTAGCAAGTAGTGGTTTTGAAAGTACCGTTCGTTTGGCTAAATCCAATGCGGAAATGTGGGTGCCCATTTTTATGCAGAACAAAGAAAATGTATTAGATGTTTTAAATGAGCATATTAGTCAGTTAAAGAAGTTCAAGGCAAGTTTGGAAAAAGAAAATCCTGACTACCTTTTGGAATTGATTCAAAATGCCAATAAAATAAAAAGAATTTTAAAATAATTAAAAGAGCAAAGCACTTTAAGTGACTGAGCAAAAAATAATAAAAATGAAGAAGAAAGAAGAAGTAGAAATTAAAAATGATTTGATAGAGGCCGTAAAGTCGAAAAAGACATTTACAGAAATTGGTATTAATGAGCAATTGGTAAAAGCAGTGACGGAATTAGGATACACACACGCTACGGAAATTCAAGAGCGTTCTATTCCGGTATTAATAAGTGGAACTAAGGATTTTATTGGTTTAGCACAAACAGGTACTGGAAAAACAGCTGCCTTTGGTTTGCCTTTATTACAATTAATTAAAACAGCCGATAAATTCCCTCAAGCCTTAGTAGTTTGTCCAACCAGAGAATTATGTATGCAAATTGTAAACGAAATGAATTTGTTTAAGAAACATATTTCAGGTTTACAAGTATTAGCAGTGTATGGTGGAACATCTATTGGTTTACAAATTAAAGATTTAAAAAGAGGGGTGCAAGTAGTGGTTGCCACTCCAGGTAGGTTAATTGATTTAATAGAAAGAAAAGCAATTAACTTAGAAAAGATTGAATATGTTGTATTAGACGAAGCCGATGAGATGTTGAACATGGGTTTCCAAGACGATATTGAATTTATTTTAAAAAATACACCTAATAGAGAAAGTATCTGGTTGTTTAGTGCCACCATGCCTGCTGAAATTAGAAAAGTAAGTAAGCGTTACATGAAAGAGCCAGTGGAAGTAACGATTGGTAAAGTAAATGCAACGAACAAGAGTATTGATCATCAGTACTATTTAACTTCTGCGCAACATCGTTATGAGACTTTAAAAAGAATCATCGATTTTAACCCAGGTATTTATGGAATTATTTTTACAAGAACCAAGGCCGATGCACAAGATGTAGCACAGCGTTTAACACGTGAAGGTTATGATATTGATGCTATTCATGGCGATTTAACACAACAACAACGTGATAGAGTCATGGGTCAGTTTCGTGACAAGAGTTTACAATTATTAATTGCGACTGACGTTGCTGCAAGAGGTATTGATGTAAAAGGCATCACACACGTAATCAATTTTGAATTACCAGATGACGTAGAAGTGTACACACATAGAAGTGGTCGTACAGGACGTGCAGGTAGTCAAGGTATTTGTATATCCATTGTACATGCGCGTGAATCTTATCGTTTGCGTCAGATTGAAAATATGAACAAATGTACTTTCCATAAATTGGATATACCTAGTGGTAAAGATGTTTGTAGAAAACAATTTTTCCATGTAATGGATAAATTAATGTCTACTGATGTAAGCCATGGCGATTACGAGACCTATGTTCCAATGCTTGCAGAAAAATTTGCAGACATGACAAAAGAAGAAATTTTAAAGCGTGTGGCTGCCTTAGAGTTCAACCGTTTCTTAAGTTATTACGAGAATGCACAGGATTTAAATATTCGTACAGCAGACAAAGGTCGTCGTGAGCCTATGCAACAACAAGATCGTAATCGTGATAGAGGTCGTCAAGAATTTGGCGGTGCCGATCGTGGTCGCACAAGAAGCAATGATCGTGGTATGGAGCGCAGTGCATCAGACCGCGGAAGTCGTGGTGCAGAAAGAGGCGCTAGCGGTTATACGCGTTTGTTTGTAAACTTAGGTACTAAGGATGGTTTTTACAAGGCTAGTTTTTTACAATTTATTTTAGACATGAGCGACTTAAGAAAAGAAGCTTTAGGTAAAATAGATATGCGTGATATGAATAGCTGGGTAGAAATTGAATCAGGCGCCGCAAAACAGATGATTAATGCGGTAGATGGTAAAAACTACAAAGGCCGTCGTATTAGAATGAATGATGCTGATAGCGGTGGACCTAAGGGTTTTTCTAAAAGAGAAGGCTAATTAATAAGATAAAAAGATAGATAAAAAAGTAAGATCAAAAACAAGATCAAAAAGTAAGATCAAAAAAAGTTGGTTAGAAAAAGTAAAATAAATATTCAAATATTAAAATTCGGAAAAATGGGAGACTTAACAGAACAACAACAAAAAGTTAGCATTTTATTGAAAAAATCACCCTTGATTATTTCTGGCCCTTGTAGTGCAGAGACAGAAGAGCAAGTGATGCAAACGGCTATTCGTTTAGCTGCTACTGGAAGAGTAGATATTATGCGTGCAGGTATATGGAAGCCAAGAACCAGACCCGGAAGTTTTGAGGGAATTGGTACCAAGGGTTTACCATGGATGCAGCAAGCTAAAAAAGAAACGGGCTTGCCTATTGCTATAGAAGTTGCGACTGCTAAGCAAGTAGAAGATGCTTTGCATTTTGGAGTGGATGTACTCTGGGTAGGGGCGCGTACTACTGTGAACCCTTTTAGTGTTCAAGAAATTGCAGACTCCTTAAAAGGAGTGAAAGTACCTGTACTTATTAAGAATCCCATTAATCCAGATTTAGAATTATGGATTGGAGGCATGGAGCGTATTGCTAAAGCAGGTATTGAAGAATTAGGATTAATCCACCGTGGATTTAGCTCTTATGGAAATACTGAATACCGTAATGCACCTATGTGGCATTTGGCGATTGAAATGAAACGCCGTTACCCAGGTATTCCAATGATCAATGATCCTTCACATATTTGTGGCCGTCGTGATATTTTACAAGAAGTAGCGCAACAAGCTATTGACTTAGACTTTGATGGTTTAATTATTGAATCACATATCGATCCAGACAATGCATGGAGTGATGCGAAACAACAAATCACCCCTGAGGTATTGAAAACCATGTTGGAAGCTATCCGTTGGAGAAAAGAAGACGTGGCTTCTGCAGAATACCATGCAGCGCTTGAAAAATTACGTCAACAAATTAATCAATTAGATGATGAGTTGTTGCAAGTATTATCAACGCGTATGAAAGTAGCTGAAAAAATTGGTGAGTATAAGAAAAACAATGATATCACTATTTTACAAACCAATCGTTGGAATGAAATTTTAGAGCGTGCTGTCGGCAAAGGAAGTAAAGTAGGCTTAAGTGAAGACTTTATTACTAAGTACATGGACGCCGTGCATATGGAAAGTATCAATCATCAAAATAAAATAATGAATAGCTAGTTAGCACTTGTAGGTTTAGTACACTATACTATTTATAAATGTGTACTTCTAATACAAACTAATTCTCATTCATCAATGTAAAGCATCATTCAATGAAAAACTGGAAAGTAAAATTTTCTTCTCAGACAGTATCTTTTTTCTTAGAAGGTAAGTTTGCTGCCATTCATACTATGGTAGACAAGTCGAATGCTTTTTACATTACAGATGAAAATGTATATGCCTTACATCAAAAAAAATTCAAAGGAAAGAAAACCATTATCATTCCTGCTGGTGAAGAACATAAGCAACAAGCGACCGTAGATTTTATTATTGAAGCCTTACTTAATTTAGGTGCCACAAGAGAGGCGGTTTTAATTGGTGTGGGTGGCGGTGTGGTAACTGATGTGGTAGGTTATGTGGCTGGGGTTTACATGCGTGGGGTAGCTGTGGGTTTTGTGCCTACTACTATACTTGCCATGGTAGACGCTTCTATTGGAGGTAAAAATGGAATTGATGTAGGCTTGTATAAAAATATGCTGGGCTTAATAAGACAACCTTCTTTTTTAGTATACGATACTGATTTTTTAAAAACCTTACCTAAGCACCAGTGGGAAAACGGATTTGCTGAAATTATCAAACATGCTGCCATTAAAGATGCAGCTATGATGAAGGCTTTGGCAAGTCATGACTTGTCTTATTATCAGAAAAATAAAAAAGCTTTACAGCTTTTGATTGAAAAAAATGTGCAGATAAAAGTGAAAGTGGTACAAAAAGATGAGTTTGAAAAAGGCGATCGCAAGTTGCTGAACTTTGGACATACCCTTGGACATGCCATTGAAAACCAACATGCATTATTGCATGGCCATGCTATTAGTATTGGAATGGTCTATGCTGCTAAAATTTCTCAAGTAATAGAAGGCTTTAATGATACTGGTTTATTGGTAGATACTTTGAAAAAATACGGACTACCCACTAGTATGCGTTTTGATATAGACCAGGCTATGCAAATTATGCAGAAGGATAAGAAAAAGACAGGCGCTTCTATGCAATATGTACTATTGAATAAAATAGGTAAGGCGGTGTATCAAAGCGTTCCTATGAAGTCATTAGAAAAATTAATAAAATTGTATTCTTAAGATGGTTGCGATAGTTCATCCAAGTAAACTAAGTGGTTCGCAAATAGCACCAGCCAGTAAAAGCTCTATGCAAAGAGCTTGTGCTGCAGCATTAATACATATTGGAAAAACTATTATTCATAATCCTGGACATTCAAATGATGATCTTGCAGCCTTGGATGTAATTCAGAAATTAGGAGCTAGTGTAGTCGCAGAAAAGTCAGCAAGCGGAAAAATACATACAAGTCCTATTGAAGTGAATTCTAATGGAGTAAAGCCTATTGGTCCTTCAATGAACTGTGGGGAAAGTGGATTAGGCATAAGAATGTTTACACCTATTGCAGCATTAAGTAGTGAATTAATAAGTATTGAAGGCAAAGGGAGCTTGGTGAAAAGACCCATGCATTTTTTTGATGAGATTTTACCATTAGTGGGCGTAAAAGTACAGTCGCAGAAAGGTTTTTTACCTATACAGATTCAAGGACCTTTAGTGCCTGCTAATATTACTATTGATGGCTCTTTAAGTTCTCAATTTTTAACAGGCATGTTAATGGCTTACGCGGCCACCGATATGCAAGAGGTTGAAATTAAAGTAATAGACTTAAAAAGCAAACCCTACATTGATTTAACCTTGTCAGTATTAAATGCCTTTGGTTGGAAAGTAGAACATACGAACTATGAAAGCTTCCGTTTTTTAGCGCATGCACCTTTAAAACCTATTATTGAATATACAGTGGAAGGCGATTGGAGTGGCGCTGCTTTTTTATTAGTAGCTGGTGCCATTGCTGGTCCTATAAAAGTAAAAGGTTTACAATTAGATTCTACACAGGCCGATAAAAAAATAATGGAAGCGCTAATAAGTGCAAAGGCAAATATAATACAAGAGGAAGATGGCATTTTGATAGGCCCTTTGGCGGATAATTCAAATGGTTTAATCGCATTTCAATTTGATGCTACCGATTGTCCTGATTTATTTCCTCCATTAGTAGCACTTGCAAGTGTTTGTAATGGGGTTACTAAAATTAAAGGTGTAGGTAGACTAGCGCATAAAGAAAGTGATAGAGGACTTACCTTGCAAACTGAATTTGCAAAAATGGGCATTCAAATAGAATTAGTAGGAGATGAGATGCTCATACATGGCGGAACTATTATTCAATCGGCCACTGTTTTCTCTCAACACGATCATAGAATTGCCATGGCATGCGGAGTAGCTGCACTAGTAGCGAATGGTCCCATTGAAATAACAGAGGCAGAGGCTATTAATAAATCTTATACCGATTTCTTTACCCATTTGCAAGAACTGGGTGCAAAAGTGGATATACAATAAATTTCTTATCTTGTAATAACTAAATATAGACATGAACAAATTTGAACCTTATTTACTGTACAAATTTTTGGCGAATCGCATGGCGCTTGTGTGGGTATAACTATAGATGGTTGTCCAGCGGGTTTGCCACTACAAACGGCTGACTTTGTGGAGGATATGGAGCGCCGCAAAGGAGGTAAACAGAAAGGAACTACACCTCGTCAGGAAGATGATATTCCTATTTTCAAAGCAGGTTTATTCAATGATATAACCACAGGAGCGCCTATCATGATGCTTTTTGAGAACAATAACACGAGAAGTGCTGATTATGAAAAACAACGCGCTGTACCAAGACCCGGCCATGCCGATTTTACAGCCCATCATAAATTTGGCGGCTTTGAAGATTATAGAGGAGGCGGGCATTTCAGCGGAA
>JBEIIN010000074.1:0-8193 GCA_040380795.1 Sediminibacterium sp.
CTTTATTGGCATCAGGGGATCCGCCCGGCGCCCACCAGCCTAACATAATTCTATCAAATGTTTCATTCACCATACCACCAAACCCAACAATAATTAATGGAAGTGCATACAACATCATTTGTTTCCATAAATTAAAATCAAAACTAAAACGTAAGGCTCCAATTTCTTTTTGAAGTAATAATAAAACAAATATATTTTGAACAATGCCTGCTAATAAAACATAGCCCACGGCCCAGTCTGGTTTATACCAAGAACTAATCATACTGCCAGGATGCGTAGCGATATATTCAGGAAGTATACTTATAAAATAATAGGTAGCTAGTATATTTAAAACAATGCCTCCAATTTTTATAAATGCAAACTTTTTAGGCTTGCCTTGCATTCTTAATCTTGAAAAAGGAATAGTGGCAATTGCATCCAAGCCCACCACCCATGCCATTAAGGTAATATACTCTGGATGTGCTGTAATTTGTAAAAGTTCCGAAATGGGGGCGCTAAATTTAATGAGTATCATTAAAACAAGTGCTGTTACCATCATCATAGATAAGCTACTGGTATGGTATATTTTTTCTTCATTTTCTTTGCTCCCAAATCTAAAATAAGCGGTCTCCATCCCATGGGCAATAATCACATTTAAAAAAGGAATAAAGGAGTATACAATAGACATTTCTCCGTAGGCCGACTCTGTAAACTTATAAGTAAGGTAGGGTACCAGCAAATAACTAATAAACCTAGCTGCAATAGAGCTAAGTCCGTACCATGCGGTTTGACTGGCTAATTTTTTTAAACTACTCAAGGGATTGAAATTACAGCTAAATTAGTGAAAATAGTTTTGTTTATCTTCATGTAGAAATTGGTCATATTATGAAAGTGGTTATTCAAAGAGTAAATGAGGCAAGCGTTTCCATTGATGGGCAGATAGCAGGGGCTATCCAAAAGGGATTACTGGTGCTTCTGGGTATTGAAACGGCCGATACTATGGATGATGTAGACTGGCTATCCAATAAGATCGTACAAATGCGCATTTTTGATGACGCCGAGGGTGTCATGAATTTGAGTGTGAAGGAAGTGGCCGGCAATATTTTACTAGTAAGTCAATTTACCTTGCATGCAAGCACCAAAAAAGGAAACAGACCTTCTTATATTGCTGCAGCAAAACATGATATCTCTGTTCCCCTTTATGAAGCCATGATTAAAAAATTATCGGCAGATATGGGTGCACCTATTCAAACAGGTGTATTTGGCGCAGACATGAAAGTAGCATTGGTTAATAATGGCCCTGTAACCATAATTGTAGATTCAAAAAATAAAGAATAATAATAAAGAATAATCAAGTAAGGCCCTAACACTATTAATAGTAAGAAGTAAAATAATAATAAATAGTAACATTAATAAAGCATTCAAATGGCAAATGAAATAACAATACAAGCCGCGCAGCAGAAGGTAGATAACTGGATTAAAACAGTAGGCGTAAAATATTTTAGTGAGCTCACTAATTTGGGTATTTTAATGGAAGAAGTGGGAGAGTTATCCAGAATATTGGTGCG
The DNA here is from genome assembly GCA_040380795.1 of Sediminibacterium sp. Taxonomy (GTDB): domain Bacteria; phylum Bacteroidota; class Bacteroidia; order Chitinophagales; family Chitinophagaceae; genus Sediminibacterium. Next base: position 1,548 of record JBEIIN010000074.1, read on the forward strand.
TAAATATGGAGACCAGTCCTTTAAAAATAAAGAAGAGGAACTACTGCTTGCCGATGAAATGGCCGATATTTTGTTTGTATTACTATGCTTGGCTAACCAAACAGGCGTTGATTTAACCACTGCTTTGGAGAAAAATCTAGAAAAGAAAACCCTGAGAGACGCTGCTAGGCATCAAAACAACGAAAAATTACATTCCTAATATAATCTCGCAGTATATTTGCAGCCTATGAGTAAGGTACAACCAGATAACACATTGCAAGCAATCATTTCCCATGCCAAGGAATACGGATTTGTATTTCCTAGTAGTGAAATTTATGATGGATTAAGCGCTGTTTATGATTACGGCCCTTATGGTGCGCAATTGAAAAAAAATATCAGAGACTATTGGTGGAATAGTATGACCCAATTGAACGAAAATATAGTGGGTATTGATGCGGCTATTTTTATGCATCCTACTACTTGGAAGGCGAGCGGACACGTAGATAGTTTTAGCGATCCTTTAATTGATAATAAAGAAAGTAAAAAAAGGTATAGAGTAGATCATTTAATCGAAGGTCATGCCGATGCTTTAATTGCCAAAGGGAACAAGGAAGCTGCCGATAAGTTGTTAGCAGATATGGATGCCTTACTTGCTAAAGAAGATTTTGAAGGCTTAAAAAAATTAATTGAAGAAAATAAAATTACTTGTGCTGTAAGCGGCACTAGTAATTGGACAGAAATAAGACAGTTTAATTTAATGTTCTCTACAGAAATTGGGGCAGTGGCCGAAGAAGCCAGTACTATTTATTTAAGACCAGAAACGGCGCAAGGTATTTTTGTAAACTTTTTAAATGTGCAAAAAACAGCCAGGATGAAAATTCCTTTTGGTATTGCTCAAACAGGAAAGGCTTTTAGAAATGAAATTGTAGCACGTCAGTTTATATTTAGAATGCGTGAGTTTGAACAAATGGAAATGCAATTCTTTATTAAGCCAGGTACCCAAAAAGAGTGGTATGAGCATTGGAAGAACGAGCGTATGAACTGGCATTTAAGTTTAGGTATTGCGCCAGAGAAATACCGCTTTCATGACCATGTTAAATTAGCACACTATGCCGATGCTGCCTTGGATATTGAATATGAATTTCCTTTTGGATTTAAAGAAGTAGAGGGTATACATTCTCGTACCGATTTCGATTTAACTCGTCATCAGGAGTTTAGTAAAAAGAAGATGCAGTATTTCGATACAGAGATTAATCAGCACTATGTACCTTATGTCATTGAAACCTCTATTGGTTTAGATAGAATGTTCTTATTAATATTAGCCAACTCCTACGAAGAGGAAACAATCAATAAAGAAGATGGTACTACCGATTCAAGAGTGGTACTTCATTTACCAGCCAGATTAGCTCCTAATAAATTAGCCATTCTTCCTTTGACTAAAAAAGATGGCTTGCCAGAACTCGCTAAAGAGTTAATGGACGATTGCAAAAAATCTTTTCATTGTTTTTATGAAGAGAAGGATGCCATTGGAAAAAGATACCGTCGTCAAGATGCAATTGGAACACCATTCTGCGTAACCATCGATCATCAAACCAAGGAAGACGGCACTGCTACCATTCGCTACCGCGATAGTATGCTGCAAGAGCGCATTGCTTTGAGTAAAATTAAAGAGTTAGTGCTTGCGCACATAAGCTAGGCTCTTCAAGCAATTGTATTCAAAATACTAATTTTTCGCTCGCTCTGCGCATTGCTCGAAAGCTCGCTCAAAATTGTATTTCTGAATTTAATTGCAAAATATTTAATTTTTCATTTAATATATTTTATAAAAAAGCCCCGAGTGAATGCTCGGGGCTTTTTTGGAGACAGCTAGAAAAAAATCAAAAAAAGAAGTTAATTAATTTATTCATATTCCATTGAATAAATTAATTAACTAACTATCCGAAAGATTCAAAATGCACTTGCTTTTTATCCAACCCTAGCTCGGCCATATTTTTACGCGCATCATCAATCATGGCCTTCCAACCACATAACCAAACATGGGCTGTCTCTTTGTTTTCCTTAAGTAATTCTTGATAGACAGCATGTACATAGCCTTTATGGGAGCCAGCGGGCACTTCGTTTTCTCTAGAATAGCAAGGGTGAAAATGAAAGCCTGGTTCTTTGGCTTCTAATTCTCTTAATTCATCGATGTATAAACCATCTTCAAATTTACGACACCCAAAAATGAGGTGAATATTATTGTGTGCAATTTTATGCTCATGTATATACCTTATCATCGACCTAAAAGGTGCGATACCTGTACCCGTGCAAATAAAATACACATCGTGCTCGAAATTTTTAGGAAGTACGAATACGCCTTGTGGTCCTCTTAAAGTTATTTTTGTACCTACTTTAGTTTCATTGAATAAATAAGGAGTACCTAAACCAGTTTCCAATAAAACAATAACGAGTTCAAAAGTATTGGTGCCATTGGGTTCTGAGGCAATTGAATAACTTCTCCAGCGTTTGTTTTTCTGCTCATGAATAGGCAAGTCCAGGGTTACAAACTGACCAGGTATAAAATCAAATTTTTCCAAACTTGGAATTTCAAAATAAAATCTTTTCGTATTGGGAGTTTCATTCTCAATTTTAGTAAGAACTGATTCCATCCATTCTAGTGCCATAATAGTATATTTTAATTATTAGTAATGAATACTCGTTGAACATATACCTTTTTATTGGCATAAATTTTGACGAAGTAAACGCCTGTTGTTAAATTATTGATAGTGATTAGTTGCGGACTTCTTTGATTGATTAAATTTTCTTTATGAAATACATTAGTTCCCATCGAGTTTATTATATCTAAGGAAATATCTTCCGTTTGAATATTACTAAACTGTACATAAAAGCTACTGCCTTTAATCATGTTCTGAGTATAATCAACTGAACTAATTCTTAAGTTAATTTCTTTGACAGGCGCTTCTTCAATAGAGGTGACCATGATTAACCTACTTTCTGAAACAGAGGTACAGTTGCCTAATTTTGTAGCCACTTTATACATGCCATTGGTAGAGGGACGGTAATTTTGATTGGTAGCACCTACAATGGTTTCATCATTTAAGTACCATTGATAAGAAGATGCGCTAGTAGCTTTTAAAGTAGTGTCTGTAAAAACGAAGCTAGGTTTTTCTGATGTTTTCACTGTAACTTCTGTAGCAGCACTAAGTGTATTGCCTGCTTTAATTTGAGTGCTATAGAAAAAGTAGAAAAAAGTTTGAAAATTACCAGATGCCGTTTGCACACTATTGCCTGTATAGCTAAATATTTTGCTAGGCCCAATAGGATAAGTTGGATCTTTCAAATTATTATTTCTAAATATTGTAGCACTATCACATTTAATGATAATAATATAATCGCCTGCTTGTGCAATTTTAAAATTCAATGCATAAATTCTTCCTGTATCTCCCTCTACAAAAGAAGTGCCAGTAGAACTAGTAGCTGCAATGGGTGAAGGACTACTTGCTGGGACATTTAATGTAGTAGTTTGAATTGGGAAGTAGGTGTAGTTTGCTCCATCGGCAGCAAAAGCATTAAAAGTGGCTAAGATAAATTCGATTTTTCCAGGATAGCCTGTATATAATTTTACAGTTTCAATATTGAGTGGGCCTGCTGCATTTATTTTTACAAAATTACCTGAAAAATTATTATAACCCCCACTTCCTAAACTAGTATTTGTTGAAGGGCCAACCACAGATTGAAATCCCTGCGTGACATATAATTTATTTTTTGTACTAGTGATACCAGCTGGGTTAGCACCCACGGCAATAGGATTTTGCAAATTGGCACTATCATACCAAACATAATTAGCAGTTGCAATGGGGGATGAAACAGCTAAGCTTAATGAACCACTGCAATTGGTGGCAGTGGCTATAGGGGCAGTGGTTTCGGCTTCACTGACAATAGTGGCAGTGATACTATTATTAGCCTTTTGCTGATCGCTTGATAAATTAACAGTAGCTGTAAATGAATAAGTTTCGTTTGCTGCTATACTAATGGGCTTTTGAAAAGTATAGTTCATGCTTTCTTGACCATTTAGACGCCCCGTAAAAATTTCATTGATAGATAATACAGTACTGTTTCCTTTTTTTACTTCTAAACTTAGTGATAAATTTGTTTGTGGAGTAGATCCAAGGTTTACAATTTTTGCAGTAATATATTGGTTGTCTCTTTTAGCTAAACCTGCTATGGGATTTACAATTTCTGAAACTTGTAAATCATTAGAAGGGTTGATTACTTGTAAAGTATAGTCCTGTGTTTCACCATTTGTATAATTGCCACAAGCTTTTACATTCGCACTGGCATCGGTTTCTGTTACAACTATTCTAAGTTTGGTAATTTTTCCAATTACTAAATTAGAAGGAAAAGTAAGCACGCCTGTATAAGATCCATTTTTTAAAGCAGCACTTGCTAAAGCTGTTTCTGTATCTTCAAAAACACCATTGTTATTATAATCAATAAATATTTTTAGAAATCTTGTATTGTCGGATGCGTCTGTGCTACCTAATTTAATGTAAACGGGAATTGTCCCATTGGACTCTGCATTAATTATAATATTGCTATTATCAATGTATTGTTTGGTGCCTGTATTGGCAAAAATTTTATTACCCAATTTTACGCTATCCATTCTAGTGCCTGCAGCAGAACTGGCTGCAGATGTGCAATAAGCTGTTCCGCCTGCACCACTTATAATTAAAGAGTAAGCTTGTTGTCCTCTTACTAAATTATTTTTATGATTCACTGTTATAGTATAGCTGTTACCTACCAAGGTGGAATCAATTTCAACCTTTTCAATATTATCCACCGAATTAATTGCTTTAGTTGCAGGGTCATCTGGAGCTTTTGGATTTAATTTCCAAGGGAAATAGGTAGAGGTATCTTTGGTAATTTTTAGATCTAAATCATTTACTAATCGGCGGGTAGAATCGTTTAAACTTGTTTCTACAGTTCCTTTAATATCGGTCCAAGAAAGCGTTGCTTTTAAAGGTTTGTTACCAGAGGCAACGACACTTACTGAATAAGATGCTTTATCTTCTAAAATATTTTCATACACTAAATCTACGCTTGAACTACTATTTTTATTAGTAAGTGCATTGCTCAAAACAGTAGCGGCTTCGCCAATATTTAATAAACCCCATCCAAATTTATAATCAGGACCCGGATATAAACCAGCTTCATTGGCGCTGTGAATAGCTAAGCCTTTGATGGTGGCAGAACGCATAAACTTATTAGGAACAATTTGCTGACTCAGTTCTTGTAATAAAAACAAAGAAGCTGCAGCGCCGGGAGAGGCCATGGAAGTGCCACTAGAATATCCATAGCTAGAATCGTTGCTATTGGTAGCGGAATAAACCGATTGCCCATTCGATACAATATCGGGTTTAATACGGCCATCATCAGTAGGGCCCCAGCTACTAAAACTAGTCATGATCGCATCTTCTTTTTTCGAATAGCCAGCAGCAATACCTTGGACGGCGCCTACTGTTAAAATATTTTTTGCATTGACATCCGTCGGTAATGTCTCGTAGGTATTATTACTACTTAAACTATCAGGTCTTTTGCCTGCGTCGTACCACTTTCCTTTTTCATCACGTCTCCAATAAGTCTCACCCACTTTAGGTCCGGTACTTCCACGTGAATTACCGGCGGACCTTACTATTAAATAGTTGGGCGCATTAAAAGCAATTGAATCCATGGCTTGTGCACCATCATCATAATAGCCAAATTTAAAATCTTCTTTTGCATCCCATTTTCCATGGAATTCCCATCTTGTGGAATCATCGTTGTAATCCCATCCTGAAATATTTCCATAAGAATGGTTAGATACTAATAAACCATTAGCGGCAGCTGATGCCATTTCTGATTCATCATCAAACCAATCATAGGAAGAAGCGCCTTTGATTCCATAGGCCATTCCTTTGGCAAGCGGATTTAATCCTTTGCTATACATAATTCCTGCTACATGTGTACTATGGTCAACTGATTTAGTGGCATTGTCTTTCTCTACTACTCTGCCACCAAATTCGTAATGGGTTGGACGCGGCACACCTTCATCCCAAACACTTAATTTATTGGTCATGATATCTGCAGCGCCAGTTAAATTAAATCCTAAGCCACCACCAGGCCAAACTTTATTGGTATTAATAGTAATGGCTTGTATAGGGTCGGCAAATGTAGTTAGGTATTTAGGTTGACCAAATGCATCCACACCCACTAAATTAACAGATCTATTATTTTTACTCTTATAACGAATGGGCCAGCCATTTTCTTTAGCTTTGATGATGGCATCAGTATAATTAGCCCTTGATTTTATTTCAAAGTATTTAGCGCTCTTTAATAAGACTGCATTTTGTTTTTCATTTTGTGCCTGACTTACTAAACTTAATGAAAACAAAAAACCAGAAAATAATATAATATGCTTCATTCGAGAGGGGTAGGATTATTAAGGGTTTAACAGCTATGAAATTACAATGAATTCTGCATAATTTTCAAATTAGTGGCAATAAATAAGCGATAAATAATGTAGAAAAAGTGGATGCCTAGACTTAATTTTTGATTTAAAAAGGGTTCTTTATCCTAGCTGAGTATCCTGTTTAAGTTTAGGGGCAAAATCTCTGCTAATCCTTCAGTC
>JBEIIN010000075.1:0-8103 GCA_040380795.1 Sediminibacterium sp.
CTATGAAAAAACATGTAGCTCGTTTTTTCAAACATCCTTATATACAAACTTTAATGGAGTTCCCGGTTTTATTTTTAGGAGCCCTTCCGCAAAATACGCCGGCCTTATATAGTTTAATGAATTATGCCGATATAAAAGGAGGTACCTGGTATCCAGAATTTGGTATGTATAGTATTGTACAAGCTATGTATGATACCGCTGTAGCGCAAGGCGTTCAATTTCAATTTTCTGAAGAGGCTTTACAAATTGAAGTGCTCAATGGAGTGGCTCAGTCTTGCTACACTAAATCAAATGTTACGGGCGAACAAAAGCACTATGAATTTGATGTAGTTATAGGTGCTGGCGATTATCATCATATTGAAACAAAACTATTAACAAGTAAATATCAATCTTATACTGCAAGTTATTGGGATACCCGCACCATGGCACCTAGTTCATTATTATATTATGTGGGATTGAATAAAAAATTAACGGGTGTGACGCATCACTCTTTATTTTTTGACACCGACTTTGCCATTCATGGTAAAGAAATTTATACCGAACCAAGTTGGCCCACCAAGCCTTTGTTTTATGCATCAGTACCATCAGTGACCGATCCTACGGTAGCACCAGTAGGTAGTGAAAATTTATTTTTATTAATTCCAGTAGCTGCAGGTCTTGAAGGGGATACAGAAGAAGTTAGAGAAAAATATTTTCAGGAATTGATCGCCCGTTTAGAGCAAAGATGGGGTCAGTCTATTGCAGATAGCATTGTCTATAAAAGGACTTTTGCTGTATCCGATTTTAAAAATGATTATCATTCCTTCAAGGGGAATGCCTATGGCCTTGCCAATACGCTATTACAAACAGCTATTTTAAAGCCTTCTTGTAAAAGCAAAAAGGTAAATAACTTATATTATACAGGCCAATTAACCGTGCCTGGGCCTGGGGTGCCGCCTAGTTTAATTAGTGGGGAAGTGGTAGCGGAGCTGATTGACAAAAATTATATAAATTTACATCCTAGCAATGTCTGATTTAAAACTATATAACGAAGTCACTGGCTTAAGCAGTAAAACCACTACGCTATTGTATAGCTCTAGTTTTTCATCTGCTATTAAGTTACTGCATGCCGATTTGCGTCAGCCTATATACGATATTTATGGTTTTGTAAGATTTGCCGATGAAATAGTAGATACTTTTCATGGTTTTGACAAAGCGACTTTACTAGCGCAGTTTAAAAAGGATACTTACCTAGCCATTGAGCAAGGTATTAGTTTAAATCCCATTTTACACCGTTTTCAATTAACTTTTTCTAAATATAAAATTGATACAGCCTTATTAGAAGCCTTTTTAGTAAGTATGGAAATGGATCTAAATAAGCAAGAATATGATTTAGCTACTTATCAAACTTATATTTATGGAAGTGCTGAAGTAGTAGGTTTAATGTGTTTACATATTTTCTGTGAAGGCAATAAGGCGGAATTTGAAAAATTAAAACCAGCTGCTAAACATTTAGGTGCTGCTTTTCAAAAAGTTAATTTCTTGCGTGATATTAAGGCCGACTTTGAAGGCTTAGATAGAATGTATTTTCCTAACTGTGATTTTTCTAAGTTTACACAAACAGACAAAGAACTTATTGAGGCCGACATTCAAGCCGATTTTGAAGAAGCTTTAAGAGGCATTAAAATGCTACCCTTAAAAGCTAGGTTTGGGGTGTACGTGGCTTTTAAATATTATTATTCTTTATTTAAAAAAATAAAGAAAACTAATCATGAGGCTATTTTAAAAGCAAGAATTAGAATACCTACGCCAGGAAAATTATTTATTGTAGCCAAGGCTACACTTCGCAGTCAGTTGAATTTGTTATAGTAAATTTGTTATATCATTTAATAAAATAGAATTTATGGTTTTTATATTAGTCACTTTGATTACTTTTTGCATAATGGAAGGTGTTACTTGGTTAACCCACCGATATGTGATGCATGGTTTTTTATGGTATTTGCACGAAGACCATCACCAACCCACTGGACATTTTTTTGAAAAGAACGACGCCTTCTTTTTAATATTTGCCATTCCGAGCATGGCCTGTATATTCTATGGTAATTTCGTTGGTCCTTTATGGATAGCAGGTATAGGAACGGGTGTTGCTATGTATGGCTTTGCTTATTTTATAGTACATGAAGTTATTATACACCAAAGAATTAAGTGGTTTACTAAATCTAATAACCGTTACATCAAAGCCATTCGTTGGGCACATAAAATGCACCATAAGCATTTACATAAAGAAGACAGCGAAAGTTTTGGCATGTTAATCGTAGCCAAAAAATATTGGGATAAAGTGCGTCGAGACGAAGCCTTACAAAGCAATGAGTAATGCTATCATATCTAATACAAATTTAGCAAGCTACGACTATATTATAGCAGGAGCCGGCGGGGCTGGTTTATCTTTATTACATTATTTAATGGAAGCCCCTAGTTTGGCTTCCAAATCCATTTTAGTTGTTGATAAGTCATTTCAAAAAACCAATGATCGTACCTGGTGCTTTTGGAATAAAGATGCCAGCGCTTTTGAAAATTTAGTTAAAAATCGTTGGGATACTATTTCAATACATGCAGAAGGGTTTGATAAAGAACTCCCTACTGCTCCCTTTTCTTATAAAATGATTCAGGGTATTGATTTTTACAATGCAGTACTAAGTAAAGCAAAATCCAAAACTAATATACATTTTCAGGAAGCCATTATTCTTAATATTTCAGTTTTAGATATACCTAGTGCATCATCAACTGCGTCTAGTAAAGTTAATTCGACTAAAGTAAACGCAAATAAGAGCGCTAAAGTTAGTTGGGAGGGTGGTGCTGCAATGGGGGAATATATTTTTTCTAGTTTGCTTCCTTTTCAAATGAATCAATTAGCTACCGCGGCTGTTTATTCTAATTCATTACAGTCAAGTATACCTTCAAATAAGCAAGCCCCTTTTTTATGGCAACATTTTAAAGGAAGGGTAGTGCAGTTTGATGCCCCTGTATTTAATAAAAGCATAGCGAAGCTGATGGACTTTAATGTGCCTCAACAAGGAGCCACTGCCTTTATGTACCAACTACCTTTAAATGAAAGGGAGGCCTTGGTGGAGTATACTATATTTTCAGAAAATGTTTTAGCAATTTCGCAGTATGATGAAGTACTAGATGCTTATTTAGCCACAGCGTTTCCCGGCAGTACTTATATAACTAAGCACGATGAAATAGGCGCTATTCCTATGACACAAATTGAGTTAGCATCCAACCCAGCGCCTATTTATACCATTGGTGCCTTAGGGGCTGCCATTAAAGCAAGTACAGGTTATGCTTTTCAGTTTATACAAGAGCAGTGTAAAAATATTGCCACACAGTTAGAACATGGCTTGCCTTTGCAAACCAAGGTACACAATACAAGACACCAGTTTTATGATGCAGTATTACTAGATATTTTATTTCACCATAAAATGGAAGGTGCTGAAATATTTAAACGCATATTTGCCAAGAATGAAGCAGCTACTGTGTTTAAATTTTTATCTAATACCTCTACTATAATGGAGGATATAAAAATTATGCGTTCTCTTCCTACTAATATATTTTTACCCGCTGCCATTAAGGTGCTTTTACGGCGGGCTTAGAGGATTGTTTCTAATTCTAAGACCTTTGAAATTTATTTTTCCCTAATTTTGTTTTTTCAGCCACGTAGTACAATGGATAGTACATGAGTTTCCGAAGCTCCTAATCCAGGTTCGATTCCCGGCGTGGCTACAAGACTTTTGGTAAATCCACATTTGAGGAAGTAGACGCAGCCGACAGTCAAATAAGAAAAAATACAAAAAAAAGAAAATCCTTTGTATTTTAGAGACATATGGTAGGAATATTTTATATCGGTAGTATTTTTTGTGCTTTAGTTACAATCTATCTTTTATTGTATAATGAAAATGCAATAAAGACATTTGCTAATTATTTACTGGCTAGTTATTTTATTTTTTGTATTTCTTGTTTATCTGTCTATGTTTTAATTATATATGGTTTGATTATTGAGGTGCCTTATTTATATAAAATTACAGCTCCAATAAACTTTTTACTGCCCCCAATTGTTTATCTGTATGTGCGCATAATGCTATTTAATAAACAAAAATTAAACAATTTAGACTTCTTACATATAATTCCATTCCTTTTAGTTTTAATAAATTATTTTCCATTTTATCTATTACCAATAGGTAATAAAAAAGATATTATACTAGAGTTATTAAAGGATATTAACATATCTTATAAAATACAAGTGGGTTATTTATCTGAATATATAATTAATATTTTCAGGATACTTCAGAATTTAATTTATCTAATATTCCAATGGAAATTAATCATAACCTTCAATAAACAGAATAAAAACAATGAGGTTGAAAAGCAAATAAATAATGTAATTAAATGGCTTAGAATTTTTACATCACTTTCAACTATTTCCTTGATTGCATTTATATTATTAGCATTTACAGCGTTAGTATTTCAAGATATTTATGCAGATGGTTTTATTTTTGATTTGCCCGATTATATTTTTGCAAGTTGTTTTTTCATTATTAGCACATATCTTCTAACACATCCATCTATTTTTGCAGGACTTCCATTTATAAAATACAAACAAACGCCTTCTACGTTAATCCTTAATCAAACCGACTACATCCCTTATATAGAACAAGATTATTCAACTGAAATAAGAATAATTATAGACTATTTTGAAACTAAGAAACCCTATTTAATAATAGGATTAAATATTAGCCAACTAGCAGTAGAAATTAATATTTCTACAAGACTGATTTCTTTCATTATGAACCAACATTTTGAGATGAGGTTTAATGAATTTATTAACAAATACAGGGTTTCTTATATTAAACAAAAAATTAATGAGAGTTACCTTGACTCTTATACTTTAAATAGCCTAGCCTCAGAAGCCGGATTCTCGAATCTAACTACATTTATAGCTGCATTTAAGAAGATTGAAAACTGCACGCCTTCAGAATATTTATTGAGAATAAAGTAATTAATAAGGTCGGTTAGCTATAATTAAAAGAAAGTAACCTATTACTCTTTTAAATTTTCCGATTTCTTAAAGCCCAATACGTCATTAATGCACTTATTGGGCTTATTTTTCTATTTCTTTAAGGCATGAATTTTCTAGAATGCAGAAAATATTGGCCTATTCTTCTCTTAGTTTATTGTATTAATCCATTTCAGCTCATTGCACAACCTATTACCCCATTTACTTTAAATAATGGAGGCGGCTCATCGCCATACATGGAATGGAGCATAACCGAGTCAGTATCTGTAGCCTCTTTTATAGCTCCTGGTTTCTCCCTCAATACTGGGGTCCTTCAGCCCAATACCAATGTAGTTACTTCTATCAATGAATATGGTCCAGCGGTTTTTGGCAGTCAAATCACCATCGGCCCTAATCCTACTTCTAATATACTTCATATCAAAGCAAGGTTTACCCAAGCGGGTAGTTTATCATATCAACTAATAGATGCTAAATCCGCTATTGTATTTACGCAGGAAGCGGGTACGATATTCAACAGTTATGAAAAAGACATTTTAATGGAAAATTATCCATCAGGTGTATTTTATATGAAGGTCTTTTTTAAGCCAAACAATGGCAATGCTAAATCAGGGATTTATAAAATCATAAAACTATAATTGTTACTACTAATGCAAAAGTTTAACAAACCGAATAAAATATTATTAACATTTTTACTTTGTATAGTAATCATAAAAGCACAAGCCCAAACGGGCTTAAATTTTCAGGGAGTTGCGAGAACAAATAATAATGTAATACTTGCTTCACAACCAATTAGTTTGCGATTAAGTATTTTACAAGGTAGTGCTTCAGGGACAACAGAGTACACTGAAACAAGAAAAGTTACTACCAATGCACAAGGTTTATTTTCTGTTGTGATTGGAGATACAGATGCCAGCAGTACTATTGGAAACTTCAGCACTATTAATTGGAAAAACACGCCTAAGTTTTTAAAAATTGAAATGGACGCAGCTGCTGGAAATAATTATATTACCATGGGCACTACTCAATTTCAATATGTCGCCTATGCACAGTTTGCAAGTAGTGTAGATGCAGATAATATAGCAGGCATTGTGCCTATTGCAAAAGGCGGAACGGGGGTTGCAAGTTTAGCATCTTTAAAAGCAGCACTTGCCATTGATAAAACTAGCATTGGATTATCTAATGTAGATAATACTACCGATTTATTGAAACCTATTAGCACGGCTACGCAAACTGTATTAGATATTAAAGCAAATACTTCAGATGTATCAAATAGCTTAGCCAATAAAGTTGATAAAATAAATGGCAAAGATTTATCAACCAACGATTATACAACAGCAGAAAAAACAAAGCTTGCAGCCATCACAGGAACTAATACTGGAGATCAGGATTTAACTAGTTACGCAACTACTTCAGCCCTTGCTTTAAAAGTAAATGCATCTGATCTAACAACTAGCTTATCATTAAAGGAAAACGCATCTAATAAATCTAGCGCCGCTGATTTAGGTGGTTTATCCCCTAGTGATGTATTATTCCCAACGCAAAAAGCGGTCAAAGATTATGTGACTGCTAATGCAAGTAGTGGTGGTGTGGCTGATGGTGGTATAACAACAATAAAGTTGGCGGATGGTGCTGTAACCGATGTAAAAATTGCTGCAGGTATTAGTAAATCAAAAGTCGGATTAGGAAATGTTGAAAATGTTTCAATTAGTTCATGGGCAGGTACTAGTAGCTTAACTACAGTTGGGACAATTACTAGTGGCACTTGGAGTGGCACAGCGGTAGCTATTGAAAAGGGAGGAACGGGTTTAACTTCAGCAGGAACGGCTGGTCAAGTATTAACATCTACAGGTAGTGGAACCTTATTATGGAAATCAACTACTCCATTACTTTCAATTGGTGACGTTTATCAAGGAGGTAAAGTTGCTTATATTTTACAAGCAGGAGACCCAGGGTATGATGCAACAATTCAGAAAGGCATCATTGCTGCTTCTTCAGATCAAAGCACAGGAATTAGATGGTATAATGGTAATAATACCACCACAGGAGCATCAGGAACTGCAATAGGAACAGGGTTATCCAATACAAATGCCATTATTGCAAGTCAAGGTGCAACAGCTACTAGTTATGCAGCCGGATTGGCGAGTGCCTATGCAGGAGGAGGATATACAGATTGGTATTTACCAAGTAAAGATGAGTTAGATAAATTATACTTAAATAGAACTGCTATCGGAGGTTTTGCGGATGGCTACTATTGGAGTTCTACGGAGATCTACACCAACGTTGCGTTTCTCCGGAATTTCGGCTTTGGCCATGAGCAACTCCTCGGTAAGGAATTCCCGGGCTATGTTCGCGCCATCAGGGCTTTTTCAGCAGTAAAATCTATTGAAGATGGAGGAACAGGGGCAACAACTGCTGCTTCAGCTAGAACCAATTTAGGATTGGTAATAGGTACTAATGTACAAGCACCATTAGTTGCAGGAACGGATTATTTAGCACCAACAGGAAGTGCTGCTAGTTTAACTAATTTTCCAACACTAAACCAAAACACTACGGGTAATGCGGCTACAGCAACAACCGCGGGAAATATAACAGCTACGACAAATACGACATTAACTTCCTTATCAAATTTAGCTACAGTTGGAACAATCACAAGTGGTGTATGGAGTGGGACTGCGGTAGCTATTGCAAATGGAGGAACGGGATTAACCAGTGCTGGTAATAATGGTCAAGTATTAACATCTACAGGTAGTGGAACTTTAACGTGGACTACACCAACAACACCTACTGTTGCTGTTTTTTTACCTACCATTATAATTGGAACTCAGCAGTGGATGGAAAAGAATTTGGATGTTTTAACTTATCGCAATGGAGACGTCATACCGCAGGTAACTGATGAAACCGTATGGGCCGGATTAACAACAGGTGCATGGTGTTATTATAATAATGACCCTCTTAATGGCGCTATTTATGGTAAACTATATAATTGGTATGCGGTTAATGATCCAAGGGGATTAGCACCACAAGGCTGGCATATACCCACTGATGCAGAA
>JBEIIN010000076.1:0-8015 GCA_040380795.1 Sediminibacterium sp.
TAATTTTAAACTTAAAAGAAACCAACGAAAAATTAGCTGCAGAAAATGTGGCCTTAAGAAATCAATTAGCACAAAATTTTGTAGGCTTTGATACGACTAAAAAATTAGGCACCCTTATTTTAAGAAAAGATAGTCTAGAAAAAATTAGAAAGTTTTATTACTACCCAGCAAAAGTCGTGGGCAATACATTCACGCTTCAAAAAAATTATATTGTTATTGAAAGAGGGAGCAAGCAAGGTATTAAAAAAGATATGGCAGCCATTAGCCCCGATGGAAGTATTGTGGGCGTAGTGGTAGAAGTGAATGAAAATTATAGTACCATCATGAGTTTACTGCATCGCAATAGTAAAGTAAGTGCGATGTTGAAAAGAGATAAGATTGCAGGTAGTATCGAATGGGATGGCGCCGACCCCAATATACTAGTACTAAAAAATATTTCTAAAAGTGCGGCTCCTAAAGTAGGTGATACGGTTATTACCAGCCCCTACTCTTCTAATTTCCCGGCTCAGTTAATGGTAGGACGCGTAACCACCGTCATAAAAGACCCCGCTAGTAATTTCTTAACCTTGAATGTAAAGGCAGGTACTAACTTTTTTAATTTAGAATATGTTTATTTGGTAGAGAATAGAAGAATGGAAGACCAAAAAAAGGTAAATATAAAGGAGGCAGTCAATGAATAATTTACTAAAAAATACTGCTCGATTTATTTTATTCTTATTGATACAGATAGTCATTTTAAATGAAGTGCCTCCTATTCATCAATTTATCACCCCCTATATTTATTTTCTGTTTTTATTGTGGCTGCCTTTTGGAACTAGTCGTATTAGCACCACCTTACTTGGATTTATATTCGGCTACAGCCTTGATATATTTACGAAAACACCTGGACTACACGCCGCCGCTTGCGGTTTAATGGGATACCTTAGACCTATTATTTTAAATTTACTCTTATCCCAAGAGGCCTCTGAAGAAGTGAGCAAAGAACCAAGTATCGCCACCATGGGCTGGGGCCCTTATGCTTTTTATGCATTTTCACTCACTTTTATTCACCATTTCTATTTAGTCTTATTGGAGTGGTTACAGTTTGGTAACTTTGGTTACTTCATTGGAAAAGTGTTCTTCACTAGTATCATTAGTTTATTATTAATTTTTAGTGTAGAGCTTATCATGAACAGAAGAAAGCTAAAAAGATAATTCATGTCAATGTATAATTCGAATCGCGGGTGTATCATTCAAATTATCATTGGTATTATTTTTGTCTTAATCACTGTCCAACTCATTAGTTTACAAATATTTTCTAGCAAGTATGTACTCGCTGCTAATAACAATGCCATTTTTAGAAAAATTATTTATCCCGATAGAGGCATTATCTACGATCGTAAAAAAAGAGCCCTTTTAGAAAATACCATTAGCTATGACTTAGTAGTTATACCCAATGAAGCCAGGGGTGTTGACACAGCTACTTTATGTGAAATTTTAAAAATAGATAAAGCCGAGTATAACAAAAGAATAGTGGAAGTGATTATTAAAAATACACGTGTTAAAGCGGGTATTTTTGAGCCTTTTCTTTCTGCAGAATTATATGCGCAGTTAACAGAAAACTTATACCGCTTTCCGGGCTTCTCTATATCTGAGCGTTCTATTCGTTCTTATCCTTATAATACAGCAGCCCATGTACTTGGCTATGTAGCAGAAGTAGATGTTAAATTTTTAAAAACACATGGCGAAGAAGGCTATGAGATGGGTGACTATGCGGGCATGACAGGCCTAGAAAAACAATATGAATCAATATTGATGGGTCAAAGAGGTGTGAAAAGATTTTTAAGAGACAATAAAGGAAAAATACAAGGTCCTTTTGAAAAAGGAGAATTTGATACCCTAGCCATTGCAGGTAGAAATTTATTTACGAGTATGGATGTGGAAGTGCAACAATTAGCAGAGAAATTATTACAACATAAAATAGGAAGTGTGGTGGCATTGAATCCTAAAACAGGATCTGTAATTGCAATGGCCTCTAGCCCTGGATACAATCCTAATTTATTAACGGGTAATCAAAGAAGAAAAACAATTGGCAGGTTATTAACCGATACAGCGCGCCCTATTTACAACCGTGCTATTAAAGGTCAATACCCTCCTGGTTCTACCTTTAAACCCTTGGGCGCTTTAATTGCATTAGATGAAGGACTGATCACGCCTAGTTTTGGATACAATTGTTTTGGATTATATACTGCCTGTGGTGACCCCAGAAAATGCGAGCACCATAATGCAGGCCATGCCGCTAATTTACAATTGGCTTTGGCTTATTCTTGTAACTCTTATTTTTTGCAAGTTTTTAGAATGGCTATTGACAACCCCAAATACCGTGATGCTAAAAAAGGGTATTTAAAATGGAAGCAGTACATGAATAGTTTTGGTTTAGGAAGAAAATTAGGCATTGACCTACCTAGTGAAAACAGAGCCAATATTCCTGATACCGCGCAGTACAATAAAGATTTTGGTGGCGCAAAGTACTGGAATAGTTGCTATATGTTAACCTTAGGTATTGGCCAAGATAGAATGACAGCTACTCCTTTACAATTAGCCAATGCAATGGCCTTTATTGCGAATAAAGGATATTATTATACTCCACATTTTATAGATAGTGTTGAAGAAGAAGATGAAATAGATAAAAAATTATTGGAGAACTTTCGTGTGAAACAAGAAGTGACTAAAATACCTAGAGAATATTTTGATGTGATTAAAGAAGGCATGCATGATGTAACTGTTTTTGGAACGGCTGCCTTTATTAAAGTACCGGGACATGAATTTTGTGCCAAAACAGGCACTGCACAAAACCCACACGGAAAAAACCACTCCTTATTTGTTTGTTTTGCGCCCAAAGACAATCCCAAAATTGCAGTAGCTGTGATAGTAGAGAATGCAGGCTTCGGTTCTACTTGGGCAGGCCCTATAGCAGGACTAGTTATGGAGAAATATTTAAATGATACTTTAACCAAAGAAAGTAAAACCAAGGTAGACTACTTATCCAATGTCGATTTAATGCCAGCATCTATTAAAGCCTGGTATATTAGAAATAATAAAACTGAAATGCTCACTCCTATTGAATATAACAATGATGAATTAGCAGATGTTTGGGATATGGAAATGATTTCTGAAAATACGCCTATCAAAGCTAAGGCAGATACGATCAAAAAAATAGATACTGCAGCTCCCCCAGCTAAACCCATAGCCCCTCCTATAAAAAATAAAAAAACAAAAGAGCAGGGCTTGAATCCTACTATGAAAAAAAAGAAAGTAAATAGTAAAATAAATAATGTCAGCATCTAGTAATAATAATAATAATAATTTTTCAAAAGGGACCGACTTAGCTGTCATCCTACTTTACCTTATTATGGTGGCTATTGGCATTATGTGCATTTTTATGGTCGAGTACAATCCTAATTTAACTTGGAGCAACTCTTTTTTAACGGCTAAAACAAATTATAGCAAGCAAATTTACTTTGCTATTTTCTGCGCATTTATAGCCATCTTTATTTTACTTGTTGATAGTAAATTATTTACAGCCCTTGCTAATATTTCTTATGTTCTAGGTATCTTATTAATGTTGGCCACTTTTGTTTTAGGCAAAAATATCAATGGTTCTAAAAGCTGGATTCCCATTGCAGGAGGTTTTAATTTACAACCTGCAGAATTATGTAAAATTTTCACTGCCTTAATTTTAGCAAAATTTATTGCAAAACCAGAAACCGATTTTACCAAATTAAAGTCTCATATTATTGCGGGCATGATGATTGCCCTTCCAGCGGTCTTATCTATCATGCAACATGAGTTAGGCCTAGCATTGGTCTACAGCGCTTTTATATTTGCCATGTATCGCGAAGGCCTACCTCCAGTAATACTAGTTATCTTACTTTCATTCGCCATATTGGTAATTGCTACTTTATTATTAGCACCTACTACCCTTTCCATTATTTTAACAGCCCTAGCTGGATTGTTTATTGCCAACATGATTAAAAGGTTCAAGCGCAATAAAAGAAATATCTTAATAGTGCTTGCCATTTGGTTGGTAAGTTTTGGTACGGTTCGATTTGCAGTACCCTATATATTTAATAATGTATTTGAGTGTTACCAAAGTACCCGCATATATTCAATGATTGGTAAAGAGTACGATTGTTCTTTAAATAAAAAATCGGCTAGCTCCATTACAGAAAAGAAAAGTAAAAAACCCGATGACTACAATGTAAAGCAAAGTAAAATTGCTATAGGCTCTGGAGGTTTTTGGGGTAGGGGGTTTTTAAAGGGCACACAAACTAGAGGAAGATATGTACCGGCACAGCATACCGATTTTATATTCACTTCCCTAGGAGAAGCGTTTGGATTTGTAGGCACATTTACCTTCTTAGCACTTTATTTATTTTTCTTGTTTAGACTTATTAGAATTGCGGAGAGACAAAGAAGTACTTTTTCAAGAGTATACGCCTATAGTGTAGTGGGTATTTTCTTTTTTCATATTGCGGTGAATATCTGCATGTCCATTGGCTTATTTCCTGTAGTGGGTATTCCGCTGCCGCTAATTAGTTATGGAGGTTCCTCCCTACTTACTTTTACAGCCCTTTTATTTATTTTATTAAGATTAGACGCAGACAGACAGATGGTGCTACGTTAATGCTTATTTTTGCAGTATGCGCATTTACCCTTTATCTGAAGGCAGTTTCTCCATTGATGAAACAAAAGTCTTTAAGCCTTTTGATAGCAGCAGTCCCGATTATCCTAACAGGCCCAAGGGTTCTATTTTAGTAGAAGTCCAACCCTTTGTCATTATTACCGATAATGATATTATTTTATTAGATACAGGGCTTGGTTATTTAAATAAGTTAGGTGTCTTACAAATACATGAAAATTTAATGGCCTTAGGCATTGACCCTTCAAAAGTGACTAAGGTTTTTTTAAGCCATTTACACAAGGACCATGCAGGAGGCATCAGTTATTTACACCCTACACATCAGGAGCAATTTATAAGTTTCCCTTATGCTAAGTACTATGTGCAAAAAAGGGAATTTGAGGAAGTCATGCAAAATAGCAAGAACCCCACACTACTTGCACAAGTGGGTATCTTAGAAAGTTTTAGCGGAACAGTATGGCTTACTGAAGACAAAGGCAGTATTGATAATCTTATTCATTATGAAATAACGGGCGGTCATTGCGCGTTTCATCAAGCAGCTTGGATCAAAGAAAATGAGGAAATTGTTTTTTTGGTGCAGATGTCGCTCCACAATTACAACAAATGAAATCAAGATTTGTGGCGAAATACGATCTAGACGGAAAGAAAGCATTAGAATACAGACAGCGTTGGTGGGAAGAAGGCAATAAAGAAGCTTGGACCTTCGCATTTTACCATGATATTAGTCAGCCTACTTACAAGTCCGCCTTCACAATCTAAAACAAACATTCATTAGGAATCAATGCAGGCAAGGCTTTCATGAAAGCGCGCTTTATTTTTAGTACCTTAGTGGTATTCTTATGACAAGTCCTAATAATAATTACGCTCAACAGTTTAGAACAAATGTATCTGATAAATACATTATCTATAATAGTTTGTTTGCTGCACTTCCCTATTCAGGGGTGGCGAATGTAGGTGCCCTATTGCCTATTTTATTACAAACCTGCGAGGAAGGATATGCCAAAGAAAAATCGCCCAGTGAAATTATTGATTATTTTTTTGATAGACATACACAGGTAGCAACAGAGACTGAAAAAATTGATCACTTATTTAAATATGTTCAATACATAGAAAGACAAGTGGTTTTATTTGATGCCATAGAAGACGCCGCTTTCACAAGCGTGAATGATATTGAAGGGCCAGGAAGTTTAAAAACTTTAATTAGGGACGTGGCTTTTACTTCGAAGCAAGAAGCCTTAAAAAATAAATTAAAAGATTTTAAAGTACGTATTGTATTAACAGCGCACCCTACTCAGTTTTACCCGGCTAATGTTTTAGGTATTATACATGATATGGGAGAAGCGATAGGCAAAAATGAATTTAATACCATCAATCAATATATTCAGCAATTAGGCTTGACACCGTTTTTTAATAAAAAGCAGCCAAGCCCTACCGATGAAGCACTTAATTTAATGTGGTATTTAGAAAATATCTTTTACCATGCGGTGGGCAATATCTATAATACCCTTGTCAATGATGTTTTTGAAGGTCAATACGAACATGCAAACCCCTTTATTGAATTAGGATTCTGGCCTGGCGGTGACAGAGATGGCAACCCCTTTGTGAATGCAGCCACCACCATTAAAGTGGCCAAGGCATTAAGATCTAGCATTATAGTATGTTATTATAGAGATGTCAGAAAACTAAAACGCAAACTTACTTTTTCAGGCATTGATGTCCTTTTAAATAATCTAGAGGCTACATTATATGAAAATGTTTTTAGACCTGATGAGTCAAACCCAATTGTAAAAGAAGAAATTATTGAAAGCTTAGAAGCCATCAGAAAAAAAATTATTGAAGAGGATTATTCCCTTTATTTGAATAGATTGGAAAGCCTACTGCATAAAGTGCAGTTATTTGGTACCCACTTTGCCTCCTTAGATATAAGACAAGACAGCAGAATACACCATCAAGTTTTAATGGATATACATGAAAACGAAGTTAAAAAAAATGGCAAGGGGTTCTTACCCAATAACTATGAGGGCTCAACTGCAAAAGAACAAATTAAAGTATTAAGTAAAATTGAAGGTAAAATTCATGCAGCCGATTTTACTGAAACCATTACAAAGGACACCATTGAAAGTATTTATGCAATCAAAGAAGTGCAAGCGTTAAATGGTGTGTCAGGTTGTCATAGATACGTCATTAGTAATTGCCAATCGGAAGTCAATGTAATGGAATTATATGCACTTTGCAGGTTATGTGGATGGGATCAAGTACTGGCTACGCTTGATATTGTTCCTTTATTTGAAACCATTGACGATTTAAGCGCTTCAGAAAATGTAATGCAAGCTTTATATTCTGAATCTATATATGCTACACACTTAAAAGCTAGAAAGCATCAACAACCTATTATGTTGGGTTTTAGCGATGGGACCAAGGATGGTGGCTATCTCCAAGCGAATTGGAGTATTTATAAAGCCAAGGAAACCCTTACAGCAGTTTCAAGAAAAAATAATATAGTCGTAAAGTTTTTTGATGGTCGTGGTGGCCCTCCTTCTAGAGGCGGCGGAAAGACCAACCAGTTTTACGCCTCCATGGGCAATCAAATTGAAAATGAAGAAATTCAATTAACGGTACAAGGGCAAACTATTACTTCTAATTTTGGCACTATTCAATCGGCTCAATATAATTTAGAACAATTATTAAGTGCGGGCATAAGCAATGAACTTTTTGCAGATACTAAATTGCAATTAGCGGAACAAGACAGAGCATTATTAGAAGAATTAGGTAGCATTAGTTATAATGCCTATCAACAACTTAAAGAAAGCCCTTTATTCTTACCTTATTTACAAAAATATAGCCCCTTAAATTATTATAGTAAAAGTAATATTGCTAGTCGTCCTGCAAAAAGAGGAACTGGTAATAGTTTAAGCTTTGCAGATCTTAGGGCCATTCCCTTTGTAGGAAGTTGGAGTCAATTAAAACAAAATGTACCTGGTTTTTATGGCGTGGGTACGGCTTTACAAGTATTAAAAGAAAAAGGAAAATGGCAGGAGCTAGAAACCTTATTTAAAAATATTGCCTTCTTTAGAACGCTGATAGATAACAGCATGATGAGTATGGTCAAATCGAATTTCGCCATTACTCAATATGTAGCATCCGATACTGAATTTAACGTTATTTGGCAAAATATAAAAGAGGAATTTAAATTAACCACTCAATTATATTTAGAATTAAGCCATGGAAAAAGTTTAATGGAAAATGATGTCTTAAGTAAGCATTCCATTTTACTAAGAGATAGAATTGTTCTTCCTTTATTAACCATTCAACAGTACGCATTAGGAAAAATAGA
>JBEIIN010000077.1:0-7924 GCA_040380795.1 Sediminibacterium sp.
CGTAGTTTGGTGCTTACTTTTACAGGCAAGCGCACTGTATTTATGAATAAATTTTTTCCAGCATGGGCCGATAAATTAGTACATCAATTTTTCTTTAAAGAAGGCAGGCTTGTGAAATAGAAGAACACAAATAAATTCAAGAATTTCTAAAATATAAAACTCAGTTTTTCGTTATTAATAGATGCCCATCATTACTTTAACATCCGATATTGGCCAAGAAGATTTTATCATTGGCGCACTGAAGGGGCAAATATTGTCAACCATACCGGGTATGGGTATTGCCGACATTACTCATTATTTATCCAGCAAGAACTATCAGCAAGGGGCTTATATTTTTAATAATGCAGCCAAGCATTATCCTGCAGGTACCCTGCATTTTATTATGGTGAATTTTTTCCAATTTCCTAAAAGGCATGCACTTTTAACCAAACATAATAATCAATATTTTATCACACCCGATAATGGTTTTTTAACCATGATGTTAGGAGGTAAGCCAAAAGAAATTATTAAAATTGATTTTAATTCTGCGAATACTTTTTTAGAAATTACACAAGAAATTTTTAAAGCCATTGCAGCATTTGTAAAAACTAATAATATCGCAGATGCAGGTACTGCATTTCAGGAGATAGAAGAAATTTATCCAATGCAACCTACTTTAGGTCCGAATTGGATGGAGGGACAAATTTTATTTATAGATCAGTTCGAAAATGTGGTGGTGAATATTCGTAAAGAAGAATTTGATATACAAGCCCAAGGCAGAACCTTTAAAATTGTTTTTACCCGCAACGAAACCATCACCGATTTAAGCAAGCATTATGGGGAAGTGCCTATCTCGGATAAGCTAGCTTGGTTTAATTCGGCAGGGTATTTAGAGATAGCGGTACGAGGTGGTAATATGGCCGGTCTATTTGGACTAAGCAAGTTTGATGAAAATCAGCTGAATAAGCAGCGCCCCAACGATAATAAATGGTTTTTTCAGATGGTTCGGGTATTCTTTGAATAGTTCCCTATTTGTTTTTTCTTTTGCGATTTTGGGGGTATTTTTGCACCCTCATTCATTACTCAAATTAGTTATACAATGGCATACGACGTAATCGTTATTGGTAGTGGTCCAGGTGGTTACCCTGCGGCAATTCGTGCTTCTCAATTAGGCTTAAAAGTAGCTATTGTGGAAAAGGAAAGCCTAGGCGGTGTTTGTTTAAACTGGGGCTGTATTCCCACGAAGGCATTGATAAAAAGTGCACAGGTCTATGATTATGTAAAACATAGTGCGACTTATGGTATTACCACAACAGGCGTGAATCACGATTTTGGTGCGGTTATTAAACGTAGCCGTGGGGTGGCCGATAAAATGAGTAAGGGTGTTCAATTCTTAATGAAGAAAAATAAGATTGAAGTGATCATGGGCTATGGCAAAGTATTATCAAGAGGAAAAGTAGAAGTGAAAGATGCAGAAGGAAAAACACAAGTAGTAGATACTAAGTATATTATTATTGCAACAGGTGGTCGTACCAAAGAATTACCTAATTTAAAACAAGATGGTAAAAAAGTAATTGGCTACCGTGATGCAATGGTGCTTCCAACACAACCAAAGAGTATGATTATTGTAGGAAGTGGTGCGATAGGTGTTGAGTTTGCCTATGTGTACAATAGCATGGGCACTAAAGTAACTATTGTAGAATTTTTACCAAGAATAGTTCCTGTAGAAGATGAAGACATTTCAAGAGAATTAGAAAAACAATATAGAAAGCAAGGCATAGAAATTATGACCAACGCTTCCGTAGAGTCCTTGGATACAACGGGTGCTTTAGTAAAAGCAAAAGTGAAACAACTAGACGGTTCATTCGTAACATTAGAAGCAGATATCGTTTTAAGTGCAGTGGGCGTGGTGGCAAATATTGAAAATATAGGACTAGAGCAAAACGGCATTAAGACAGATAAGGGTCGTGTTATTGTAGATAAATACCAACAAACAAGTATTGCAAGTATTTACGCTATCGGCGATTGTTCTCCTGGTCAGGCCTTAGCGCATGTGGCTGCAAAAGAAGGTATTAATGCTGCTGAACATATTGCTTATCAAGAAAAGAAACATAATCATATTCCTGAAGGCATTGATTACAACAATGTTCCAGGATGTACTTATTGCATACCAGAAATTGCGAGCGTAGGGTATACTGAAAAAGCAGCTAAAGAAGCGGGCTATGAAGTGAAAGTGGGTAAGTTTCCTTTTATGGCAAGTGGTAAGGCAAGTGCAGCAGGTGCCACAGAGGGTTTTGTAAAAGTTATTTTTGATGCTAAGTATGGTGAATTCTTGGGTTGTCATATGATTGGGGCTAATGTAACTGAAATGATTGCAGAAGCGGTAGTGGCGCGTAAATTAGAAACTACTTCTCATGAATTATTAAATGCTATTCATCCGCACCCAACCATGAGTGAGGGATTAAAAGAAGCAGTAGCAGCTGCTTATGGTGAAGCAATCGATATCTAACTAGTGTAAACTAAAATACAGAATGGCTCGTGATTCAAATTATTTGAGTGCGAGCCATTTTTAACGATAATGAAGTACGAAAAAGAAATTAACAGAAGAAAAACATTTGCTATTATCTCTCACCCAGATGCTGGTAAAACAACTTTAACTGAAAAGTTATTGTTGTTTGGAGGTGCCATTCAAACAGCGGGTGCTGTAAAAAGCAATAAGATAAAGAAACACGCTACCAGTGACTTTATGGAAATTGAGCGTCAAAGAGGTATCTCGGTGGCCACTTCCGTAATGTCTTTTGAGTATAATAATATCTTAATTAATTTATTAGATACACCAGGCCACAAGGATTTTGCGGAAGATACTTACCGTACTTTAACCGCAGTGGATAGTGTTATTCTAGTCATTGATTCTGTAAATGGAGTAGAGGCGCAAACAAGAAGACTTATGGAAGTCTGTAGTATGCGCGATACACCTGTAATTGTTTTTATTAATAAAATGGATCGTGACGGAAAGAACCGATTTGATTTATTAGAAGAATTAGAAAATGAATTAAAAATTTCTTTACATCCCATGACCTGGCCTATTAATAGTGGCAAGGAATTTAAAGGAGTGTATAATTTGCACAATAAGAATTTAAGATTATTTGCAGCAAGCACTAAGGCGACAGAAGAAGATACAGTAGCTATTGAAGATTTATCGAGTTCTGTATTAGAAGAAAAAATAGGAGAAAAAGACGCTGCTGTTTTAAGAGAGGACGTAGAATTAATTGATGGCGTTTACGGAGCCCTGAACCCTGCTGATTATTTAGCAGGAAAAATTGCCCCTGTGTTTTTTGGATCGGCTGTAAATAATTTTGGCGTCAAAGAAATGCTAGATACTTTTATTCAAATAGCACCGGTCCCAAGAGATAGAGAAACTAGTGTAAGAACCTTGGCGGTGGGTGAAGATAAATTCAGTGGCTTTATTTTTAAGATACATGCCAATTTGGATCCCAAGCACCGCGACCGTATTGCCTTTATGCGTGTATGTAGCGGAAAGTTTGAGCGTAATACTTATTATAAACATGTTAGGCTAGATAAAGAGGTTCGTTTTAGTAACCCCTATAGTTTCTTGGCACGCAGCAAGGATGTGATTGAAGACGCTTATGCAGGAGATGTGGTAGGTTTATTTGATACAGGAAATTTTAAAATAGGAGATACACTTACGGAAGGAGAAAAGTTTTATTTCACGGGTATTCCTACTTTCTCACCAGAGATATTCAAGGAACTTGTGAATAAAGACCCTTTAAAAACCAAACAACTTGAAAAGGGTATTACTCAGTTAACCGATGAAGGGGTAGCGCAATTGTTTACACAGTTTGGGGGTAATAAAAAAATTATTGGTTGTGTGGGCGATTTACAATTTGAAGTAATTCAATACCGTTTATTACAAGAATACGGAGCGGCCTGTGAATTTAGAACCCTACCTTTTTATAAGGCTTGTTGGTTAACTTCAAAGGATCAGAATAAGCTACACGACTTTTTAAGATTCAAGCAACAGAACGCTGCTATGGATAAGGACGAGGCGCCCGTGTATTTAGCACAAAGCGAATGGTTCTTGAATACGGAAATTACCAATAACCCTGATATTACATTTCATTTTACCAACGAGGTTAATAAATAATCAATTTAAAAAGAAACTAATAACTTAAGTATTGTTTTAATAAAATAATTATGAAGTCTAAAACGCTCAAACAAAATAAAGTAAACATTATCACATTAGGTTGTAGTAAGAACTTAGTGGACAGTGAAATGCTGAGCGGGCAATTACTCGCCAATGAAATTGAGGTGGTGCATGAGAACAAAAAATTAGATCATAATATAGTAGTGGTGAATACCTGCGGGTTTATTGATAAAGCCAAGGAGGAGAGTGTGAATACCATACTTGACCAGGTAGCCTTGAAGAAAAAAGGAAAATTAGACAAGGTATATGTGACAGGCTGTTTAAGTGAAAGATACAGAACCGATCTAGCCTTGGAAATTCCAGAAGTGGACGCTTGGTTCGGAACTATGGAACTGCCATTAATGTTGAATCAATTAAATGCCAACTATAAAGCAGAACTTTTAGGAGAGCGTTTATTAAGCACGCCTTCTCATTATGCTTATTTAAAAATTAGTGAGGGTTGTAATAGAACCTGCTCTTTCTGTGCGATACCATTAATGCGTGGACAGCATGTAAGTAAAACTATTGAGCAATTAGTGGCAGAGGCAGAAGGCCTAGTTAAAAAAGGAGTGAAGGAAGTAATGCTCATTGCACAAGAATTAACTTATTATGGTTTAGATATTTATAAAAAAAGAGCATTACCCGATTTGTTAAATGCACTAGCCGATGTAAAAGGCTTGGAGTGGATACGTCTGCACTATGCTTATCCAAGTAAGTTTCCACTAGAGGTATTGGATGTAATGAGAGAGCGAACTAATATTTGTAAATACATTGACATTCCATTGCAACATGCAAGTAATAATATGCTAGCTGCTATGAAGCGTAATATTACGCGTGAGGAAATGGGTGAATTAATCAAAGAAATTCGCAAGCGCGTTCCAGGTATTGCTATTCGCACTACTTTAATTGCAGGCTTTCCTGGGGAGACATTAGAAGATATAGAAGAGCTTAAAGGATTTTTAATAGAGCACCAGTTTGATAGAGTAGGTATATTCACTTATAGCCATGAAGAAAATACTTCAGCACATGATTTAGTAGACGATGTGCCTGCTGCTGAGAAGCAAAGACGCGCCGAAGAAATTATGGAAGTACAACAAGAAATTAGTTTAGCTAGAAACCAGGCAAAAGAAGGTTTGGTATTAAAGGTACTAGTAGATAAAAAAGAAGCTGGCAGGTATTTAGGCCGCACAGAATTTGATAGCGTAGAGGTAGACAACGAAGTAGTTATTAATACCAGCAAGCGCTTAAAGCCAGGCGATTTTGTGATGGTTAAAATAACCAAGGCCTATGATTACGACTTAGAGGGAGAATTAGTTAGCTAGTGAGTTGAAGTCCCTCTTTATTACTTTCTTTTGAAAAATAATATACAGCAACAGTACTAGCAGCAAAGTATACAATAGCTATAGGTGCTATTAGTATAGAGAGTTGGTTTGAACCAAACCAATCGCCCTTTGATACTATCCAGTAAATACAAAGTATATTTTTTACTGATTCCATTATCCATGCATTTTTATTTCTATCCATGAATTCAGTAAGCGCATATACTTGAACAAATATAAAAGCGCCATAAATAAATATATTGTTTGGGCCAATGCTTGCAATATTTCCATATAAATAACTTACTAGTAAAAGCATACAAAAAAGTTGTATCCATAAATACAATTTCATAGCAGGAGAGGCAGGTGTATTGTACTTTTCGAAATGGTACACATCCTTTATTTTATCTACTGGGTAATTATCAATGACATCTGCAGGGCGCCAGCCTAAAGGTTGGAACCAGATGGTGAATTTATCTTTCCAATTTTTAGTACGCCATGCATCTTGAATTAACAACCACATATGCATGAAATTAATTTTAATTGGGTTCCAGGTTTGAACAGGTCGGGTAATACCATAGACTGCAGGAATGCTGTCTTGCTCTTGCACATAAGTGCCAAATAGTTTATCCCAGATAATAAAAATTTGACCATAGTTTTTATCTAAGTATTCTGGATTAATAGCATGGTGCACTCTATGGTGCGAAGGCGTTACAATAATGTGTTCCAGCCAACCCATAGTTTTAATATGTCTTGTATGGTACCAGAATTGTGAAAATAAATGTAACGGGGCCACCACTGCAATTACATTGGCAGGTACACCAAATAAGGCGGCAGGAATTAATAAGAATGTATAAATTCTGAAAATAACAGAAATGCTTTGCCTTAATGCACAGGCTAAATTATATTCTTCACTGCTATGATGCACAATATGATTATTCCAGAAAAAATTATAGCTATGTGCTAAACGGTGCACCCAGTAACCTGCAAAATCTAAAGAGATAAAGGCAATTATATACAACCAAATACTATTTTGCACATGCATAATGGCTAAATGATCTACAAACCAGCCATAACTTAAAATGACAATACTTAAACCCAATACATCCTTTGTAGAATTGGTTACCCCAGAACTTAAACTTGAAATCATATCCAAGGTATTCACTGTTTCAAAGCCTTTCTTCCATCCATACCATTTTTCAAATAGAACCAATAACAAAAAGGCAGGCATGGCAATCAATAAAATTTTACCGTATGTTTCCATATTCAATATTTTCTGTACCTTATAAATTTTGTACACTCAAAGGTATAAATTTATCTCATTATCTGAGGTCATTTTGATCAAGGGGACCTGGTATTGCCAAAACAGTCCTAATTTATTAAAAATCTATCCCTTTTTAGTGTATTATGACGGCAATTTTAACGAAATTTGTCCCTCAAGTCGCCTAAATGAAATTTAAAGCCAATTCCATAACGTATAGATCTACGGGTTTGTTCACTGCTTTAATCAATGACTATATTGAAGCGAAGGGTACAGCCCAAAGTTTTGTAAATTATGCTGCTACTAAGGAAGGGTATAAGAAAGCCATTGAACAAAGAGCTTCTTTTCCTACCAATAGAAAAGTTTTGGTAGAGGTTTTACAAAATCAATATACTCAATTAGCGAAAGATATTAATGATACTAATGTTCTAAATAAAAACAATCATAACGCGCTAAATAATTCACTAAATACTAAAGAGGCTTTTACATTGGTTAATGATAATGTGAACTTATTATTAAAAGAAAATACATTCACGGTTACCACTGCACATCAGCCTAATATTTTTACAGGTCCACTTTACTTTTTTTATAAAATTCTGCATACTATTCAATTAGCAGCTGAACTAAAAAAGCAGTTTCCTCAAGATAATTTTGTACCTGTTTATTATATGGGATCAGAAGACGCCGACTTGCAAGAAGTAGGTTCCTATAATTTAGCAGGTGAAGCCTACCAATGGAATACCAAACAAACAGGGGCTATTGGAAGAATGAAGGTAGATGACGAGTTAATTAAGTTATTACAAAACTTAGAAGGGTATTGGTCGGTTCAACCTGCAGGTAAAGGTGCCTTAGAGATATTAAAACAAGCTTATCAAAAAGGGAAGACTATATCAGAAGCCACTTTGGCATTAGTGCATGCGTATTTTGGAAAGTATGGCCTAGTAGTCATTCAGCCAGACAGTACTCAATTGAAAGCTCTTTTCATTGATGTAATGGAAAAAGAATTAAGAACTGGATTTTCTCAAAAAGCCATTGGAGCCACTAAAGAAAAATTAGCAAGTACTTATCATGTGCAGTCCGATGGGCGTGATTTAAACTTATTTTATTTAAAGCCTGGAAAGTTCTATTTACGTCAGGTCTAAGAATAATTTTTTGATTTTCAGA
>JBEIIN010000078.1:0-7793 GCA_040380795.1 Sediminibacterium sp.
ATGTGGAGCGATGCGGACACTAAAATGCATGATCTTTAAAACTTATTATAAAAAATATTGTTATCTAATGGGATCGAATCTTATTAGATAAGAAGAGATTTAGAAAAACATATACAACAACAAGAATTAATAGTACAATGATACCTGATAATAACAAGAAGAAAGGATCTCCATTGGGAGACGGGCCCAAAATGCCTAAGTTCAACATATATTGGATTTATGGTTTAATTGCCATTTCATTATTGTCTGCTCGTTTCTTCCAGACTGCTCCAGATATTTTAACCACTTCAGAACTTGAATTCAAGCAAGTAATGTTAACAGGGGGTGATGTAGAAAAAATTGATCTTGTTCAAAACAAAGAATTAGTTCGTGTTTACATAAAACCCGATAGCATTGATAAAGACTTTTACGTTCAGAAATTAAAACGTAAAATGGATAAGGCAAAAATTAAAAATGTGCCTTTATTTGAATTCAATGTAACCGATTGGAATAGTTTCAACGAAAGATTACAACGTTTCTACGAACAAAAAAATATTCAAGAAGTACCACAGAACGCAGTGAAAGAAGGAGAATGGTTTGGTCCAATAGCCAATACCGTTTTCTCTTTAGTATTAATTGTGGTGGTTTGGGTATTACTTATGCGCAAGATGGGCGGCGGCGGAGGAAGTGGCGGTGGCCCAGGTGGTATTTTTAATGTAGGAAAATCGAAGGCTACTTTATTTGAAAAAGGGGGCACCAAAGTAAATATTACTTTCGCCGATGTTGCAGGTTTAGAAGAAGCGAAAGAAGAAGTAATGGAAATTGTGGACTTCTTAAAACAACCTAAAAAATATACAGCTCTTGGAGGTAAAATTCCAAAAGGTGCTTTATTAATAGGCCCTCCAGGTACAGGTAAAACTTTACTAGCGAAAGCCATGGCGGGAGAAGCGCAAGTGCCTTTCTTTAGTTTAAGTGGTTCCGACTTTGTGGAGATGTTTGTGGGTGTGGGTGCAAGTAGAGTGCGTGATTTATTTAAACAAGCGCGTGAAAAAGCGCCTTGTATTATTTTCATAGATGAGATTGATGCGATTGGTCGTGCGCGTGGTAAGAATGCCATGATGAGTAATGACGAGCGTGAAAATACTTTGAACCAATTATTAGTAGAGATGGATGGATTTGGTGGAGATACCGGTATTATTATATTAGCTGCTACCAACCGCCCCGATGTATTAGATTCTGCTTTGTTAAGACCAGGTCGTTTTGATCGTCAGATTTCTATTGACCGTCCGGATGTAAAAGGGCGTGAAGAAATATTTAAAGTGCATTTAGGTCCTATTAAAGTTTCTGAAAATTTAGACGTACATAAATTAGCAGAACAAACACCAGGTTTTGCGGGTGCCGATATTGCGAATGTGTGTAATGAAGCTGCATTAATTGCTGCGCGTAAAGGCAAGACTGGTGTAGAGATGAAAGATTTCCAAGACGCCATTGATAGAGTCAT
The DNA here is from genome assembly GCA_040380795.1 of Sediminibacterium sp. Classification (GTDB taxonomy): domain Bacteria; phylum Bacteroidota; class Bacteroidia; order Chitinophagales; family Chitinophagaceae; genus Sediminibacterium. The sequence continues at coordinate 1,481 of JBEIIN010000078.1, forward strand.
TGGAGGATTAGAAAAGAAAAATAAAATTATTTCTAAAGAAGAAAAAGAAGTGATTGCTTACCACGAAGCAGGACATGCTATTTGTGGCTGGTTTTTAGAACATGCTTATCCATTATTAAAAGTAACCATTGTGCCAAGAGGTACGGCTGCATTAGGTTATGCGCAGTACACTCCTAAAGAACAATACTTATATACCATTGAACAATTAACGGATCAAATGTGTATGACCTTGGGTGGTCGTGCTGCAGAACAAATTTTCTTTGGTAAAATATCTACGGGAGCATCTAACGACTTACAACAAATTACCAAGATGGCTTATTCAATGGTAACTACCTATGGAATGAATGAGAAAATTGGTAATGTAAGTTTCTATGATCCTAGTCAAGAAAATACTTTCCAAAAACCATTTAGCGAAGAGACAGGAAAAATTATTGATGAAGAAGTACGTAAGATGATTGACGCTGCTTACCACCGCACTTTAGATTTATTAACTTTAAGAAAAGGGGAAGTAGAAAAATTAGCGAAAGAATTATTAGATAAAGAAGTTTTACATAAGAGTGATGTGGAAGCCTTAATTGGTATGCGTCCTTATGAAGAAGAGAAGGTGGTCACTTTTGATGTAGAAGAAACTAAATCAGCAGAAACTAAAACAGAAGCGACTGCTGATCAAACTACTACTGTAACAGATGCTACAACGCCTGTTGAACCTTCTACTAATAATGAAGCAAGCACTGAAACACATTCATAAGAACTGAATTAAATTCAATGGAATCACAAGGAGCGAAAGCGAAAATTTTACAAAAAATTAAACAGGCATTAGAAAAGCCTGTTGCAGTTCCCTTCCCTGATCAGATTGCTAATACACCTATTTTTATTCCCACTGAACAAGAATTGGCCATTGGCTTTGCACAAAAATTCACAGAGCTACTAGGCAAATTTGTATACTGCAGCGATGAAGGAGAGTTAGTGAATCAATTAGCAAAACTCATTCATTCAAATAAATGGGAGAAAATATATTCCAGAGAATCGGGATGGTTAGATGATATGAAAGAATTTAGTTTTGATCCTGTAACTACCGATGATTTAGCGGGCTGTGATGCAGCCATCACTTTATGTGATCATTTAATCGCAAGAACTGGTACCATTGTTTTAAGTAGCCAACAACTAAGTGGAAGAACTTCAAGTGTATACGCACCCATACATATATGTATAGCTTATACGCATCAATTGGTTTTTGATATTAGTGACAGCTTAGCTGCCTTTAAAGCAGAATCGGATGCCCTTCCTTCTATGATTAGTTATGCCACTGGGCCCAGCCGAACGGCCGATATTGAAAAAACCTTGGTAGTAGGTGTGCATGGCCCCAAAGAAGTCTACTGTTTTTTAGTAGATAAGTTATTAGATTAGTAACTTTAGTAGGTACACTATTATTTAGTAGGGATATGATTATATTGACACAGTATTATAAATTAAATGAGCGACTACATGGAATGGGTGCCTGGCAAAAAAATTTACTTTCTTTCTGATTTCCATTTAGGAGCCCCTAATAAAGCGCATAGCAATTTGCGTGAACAGCGGCTGGTACGTTTTTTACAAAATGCTAAAAAAGACGCTTCAGCTATATTTATTGTAGGTGATATTTTTGATTTTTGGTTTGAATATAAAACCGTGGTCCCTAAGGGTTTTGTGAGACTATTGGGTTGTTTAGCCGAATTAAGCGATGCCGGCATTGAGCTACATATTTTTACAGGTAATCACGATTTATGGATGAAAGATTATTTAACCGAAGAGTTAAATGCAAAAATATATTTTGAACCACGTGAATTTATCTACGCGTCAAAAAAGTTTTTTATTGGGCACGGCGATGGACTAGGACCTGGAGACCAGGGCTATAAGTTTATGAAAAAAATATTCACCAATCCTTTATGCAAGTGGTTGTTTGGTTGGTTGCATCCCGATTTAGGTATTCAACTAGCTAATTATTTTAGCAGCAAGAGTAGGGCTAAGACCGGCACTTCGGATGAAGTATTTATGGGTGAAGACAAAGAGTGGCTAATTATTTACTCGAAACAAAAAGCAAAAGAAATTAAGGCCGATTATTTTATTTTTGGACATAGGCATTATGCTTTAGACATGGCTATTAATGAAACCAGCCGTTATATTAACTTAGGAGATTGGTTAAGGTCGAATAGTTATGCTGTATTTGATGGACAGGATATACAATTACTTCATTGGAAGGAAGCTTAAAAATATTCATTATGAATTTAGATCAACAATTTTTAAATAATTCTTTACGTAGTTATATAGTTATTGGGGCTGTTTTTTTAGTAGCCTTTCTTGTAAAAAGGCTCATCTCTCGATTTTTTGCAAGTTTAATTTATACTTGGATTGATAAAAAAAATCACTCAGACTTAAGAAAAAGCCATGTGCACCGTTTAATTATTCCTATTGAACAATTTCTTATTTATGTAGTAGCCATAGTGGCCTTGTATGAACTAAATTTTCCCATAGACTGGGATATTCGCTTATATAAATTAACCCTTCAAGTTTTAGTAGATGCGGTAGTGAAATTATTTTTTATAATTTTATTTATTCGCGTTTGTTTAAGAACACTTGAATTTGTTGCCATCATATTAGAAGAAAAAGCAAGGCTTACCAAGGATCAAACCGATGATCAACTGGTTTTATTTTTTAGAGACTTCTTTAAAGTCATATTATATATTATAGGCTTCTTATTAGTACTACATTATGTATTTAATGAAAATATTGGCAATTTAGTGACTAGCTTAAGTATCGTAGGAGCTGCTGTGGCCCTGTCTATGAGAGAAAGCTTGGAAAATATTATAGCTTCATTTATTATTTTCTTTGACAAGCCTTTTACTATTGGGGACTTAGTGAAAGTAAATAATTTTACAGGTACGATTGAAAAAATTGGACTACGCAGTACCCGCATTCGCACACAGGATAAAACCTATATATCGGTGCCTAATAAACAAATGGTAGATAATATCGTAGATAATATAAGTTTAAGAACCCAGCGCAAAATTGAATTAGACTTACAATTAAGTGTTGCTACTACCGCCTCGCAATTAGCTACCTATAGCCAGTATTTGCAAAATGAAATAAGTCAGCTTAAAAATCTGAGCAGTGTACAAGCCTATGTTTCAGAAGCAGGTAAGCAATATCATGTATTACATATTGAATGCTTAGTAAGTATGGATTTGGAATTCAATGAATTTATAGTCTTGAAAGAAAAAATAAATGTAAGTGCAATTCAATATGCGAATGATCATGCTATTCAATTCGCAACTACTGTATAGAAGTTAAATCAGCGTTTGCCTGAAGTTTTTAAATATAGATTTAGAAGTAGCCAGAAGTAGGGCCTTGCTTTATAGAGATTCCTTCAACGATACCAAGAACTGCTTGATATTTTTCAAACTATTTAAAACAGCAATATCTTTTTCTGCTTTTTCTTTATTATTCTTTAAATAAGTTTTAGCCCCTTCAATTGAATATTTTTTCTCGCGCAGTAAAAAATACAACTGACGTAAAAATTCAATGTCCTGTGCTCTAAATAATCTATCTCCTTTTCTTGTTTTTCTAGGTTGTAATTGTTTGAATTCTTTTTCCCAATATCTTATTAAAGAAGTATTGACATTAAACCAAGTGGCTACTTCACCAATAGGGTAGTATAATTTTTTTACCAATTCCTCGGAGGCGGGAATATTTAAAGTATGTATATCGGCGTCCATGGAAGCAAATGATTTTCTTCCTCTTTTGCTTCCAGCATTTGAATGCGTAAAAGACATCGGTGTTCTAGAAACTGAAGGCAGCGTTTCTTCCTCTAATACCTCTTTGTGTATTTTCGAAATGGCTTCTTGGCTTGTTATTTGTTTTTGCTTAGGTACAACAGGCTTCTTTTTTTCAACAGGTGCTTTAATATGCACGGGTTGGTCTATTTCCATTCCAAATAAGTCAAGTTGATGCAAGTGTTTTGCCATAGAACAAAGTTAGGGGACTATTAATAGGAACTAAGCTTCCTAAATGATTGGTGGATAAATTGTTAAGTATGCAGTATTTTTGTGTATGCGCTTATTTATATTAACTAGTTCGAGATTTGCCATTCCAAGGGCCCTGCTATGTCAGAAGGTATTGGATATCATAGAACTAGGCTTAAGTTCAGCGCATATTCATTTTTATATTGTAGGAGATAAGCTCCCCGATTCCTTATTGACTTTAGAGCATAATAGTGATGTGGTAACTATTATTAAAGAAATAGCTGCGGAAAAATTAATCAAAGAAGTGACCAATGCTGCCATTATTCATTTTGGAGCAGATTTAAAAGGGAGCGATCATTTTGCGCATTATTTTATTCCCATCTCAGATCCTAGTTGTATACCAGGGCTTTCGATATTGCATACATGGTCTTTAACAAAAGCCTTTAAAAACTATCTTAAAAAATCGGTAGCTACTTATGCCATCAATGAATGGGCAACCAGTTATTTAAAAAATGAATATAAAGGCTACACTACCAAAATACAAGAAGCTTATTTACCTATTCATAGGTTGCCTATATATGAGTGGGTGGCTTTAGCAGATGCTAAAAATAGTTTAACCGATGGGGCTAATTATTTCTTGGCCTTTCAACCTTTAAGCGGTTTTGTGGATATGCTTAAAGAATTTTCAATATTTAAAAAATGGCAACAAACCAATATGGCATTGGTTTTCATTTTCGAAAATGAAAAAGAGGTGGAGCAGGCAGAGACATTATTAGCGGGCTATAAGTTTAAAGATGCTATATTAATTAAGTCAATATCCAATATGGAAATAAAATGGGTAGCAGCTACCTATGCCATTTTATTTAATAATATTTGTTTTGATAAAGCCAGTTTAATTGAAATGGCTATTGAGTATGATATACCACTACTTTTTAATAATGCTGAAAATAAAAATGAATCTCTTCCAAGGGCTTGGCAGCAAGCGGGTGAACAGTTTAGTTTTGAAGAAAAAGGAGGACTCTCTAATCATTTCAAATTATACTATAAGGATGAAGTCTACCGACAAGGAAGGGCCAGAATGGGTAAGCAGTGGCTAACGGATTTAAATGCCGAAAAGAAGAATGCAGGACTTGTGCAAATACCACTAACGTTGAAGAGTTCGTAAGGTTCTTATTTAATTAATTTGTATTTTTGTGTTTCAAAATTTTAATATGCATCAGTCAAGTATTCAGGTTAACATTGGTTTAGACGATCAAAAAATTCCTCAAAATATTAAGTGGTCTGCCTCCGATAGTACGGCTACAGAAGCACAAGAAGCACGCGCGATGATGCTTACTTTCTGGGATCCCACCGATAAAACTGCACTTCGTATTGACCTATGGACCAAGGATATGATGGTGGATGAAATGGCCGACTTCTTTTATCAAAATTTAATGGGTATGAGCGATGCCTATTTAAGAGCTACGCAAGATGAAGCCTTGTCCAATGAATTCAAGGAATTCGCTAAAACTTTCTATACTAAATTTAGAGCCAGTCAACTTTCAGAAAATAATAAATAAACGAATAATAAATCAACTCTACTAAATTAACTATACTAAATCAATAATATTATGTCTTTAGAAACCGATGTGATGTCTTTAATGAAGGACGCAATGAAAAACAAAGATGAAGCTTTGTTAAGAGGATTAAGAGCTATTAAAGCAGAGATTATAAAAGCAAAAACAGAACCTGGTGCAAATGGCGCTATTACTGCAGAAACAGAATTAAAATTATTGCAAAAATTAGTAAAGCAACGCAAGGATTCTTTAACCATATTCGAACAACAAAATAGACCAGACTTAGCCACCAAAGAATCGGAAGAGATTGCGGTAATAGAAAAGTTTTTACCTGCGCAAATGAGCGAAGACGCTGTCAAAGCCGCAGTGCAAGCCATTATTACGCAAGTGGGTGCAGCTGGTCCTGGGGACTTAGGTAAGGTAATGGGTATGGCTACTAAACAATTAGCAGGTCAAGCAGATGGTAAAGTTATTTCTGCTATTGCCAAAACTTTATTAAGCGCCTAACACTATGTGGTTAGATATACTCACAGGTACTATATTCATTATTGCCATTTTACAAGGCTATAGAAATGGATTCATTAAAGCGGTCATTTCTTTTTTTTCATTAATGATTGGTTTAATTATTGCTTTTCAATTTTCAGGTTGGGTAGCTAACTTTTTAAAATAACAAAATAAGAATGATTCTAAATGGATACACTTTATTTACTTTTTAGTTATATTAGTTTTAGTAATTATTATATTAAAATTTATTTCTGG
>JBEIIN010000079.1:0-7692 GCA_040380795.1 Sediminibacterium sp.
AGACATTGTTTTAACAAGCATTGCTACCCCATTGGGTATTGCAGGCATGGCAAAAAGTTTTGAACAAAAAGCCCATTTACCGGCTAAAGTATTAGCAAAAGACGACGATTTTTGGACAGGTATTCGTAATCAATATTTATTAAAGCCAGACTATATTAATTTAGAGAATGGTTATTATAATTTTTTACCGCAACCTATTTTAAATAAATTTATTGAGCATATAAAAGAAGTAAATTATCAGGGTTCTTATTATATGAGAACAGTTCAATTCGATAATAAAAAAAATATTGCAGCAAGACTAGCAGGTATTGCAGGATGCTTGCCAGAAGAATTAGTTATTACAAGAAACACGACAGAATCTTTAGACTTAGTCATAGGTGGTTTCGATTGGAAAGCGGGTGATGAAGCCATTATGGCCGTTCAAGATTATGGTGCCATGCTGGATATGTTTGATCAAATTCAAAACAGATATGGTGTGGTGAATATTAAATTATCGGTACCCAATCATCCTAAAAATGATGAGGAAATTGTGAATTTATATGCGAGTGCCGTTACCCCTAAAACAAAGGTCATCTTTGTAAGTCATATGATTAATATTACGGGGCAGGTTTTACCTATTCGTAAAATTTCTGATATGGCACATGCCAAGGGTGTTCAAGTAATTGTAGATGGTGCGCACGCATTTGCACATATAAAATTTCGTATTGATGAATTAGACTGCGATTATTATGCAGCAGCACTTCATAAATGGTTAAGTACCCCTCTAGGTGCAGGTTTATTATACGTTAAAAAAGAGAATGTCAAAAACTTATGGCCCCTACTTGCAGATGGCGAAAAAGATTTGAATAAAATTAATAGACTCAACCATATTGGTACCCACCCTGTTCATACCGACCTTACCATTAATGATTGCATGGACTATTATGAAATGATAGGCGCCGAACGCAAGGAAGCCAGAATGTACTTTTTACAAAATTACTGGACAAGTAAAGTAAGAAACCTGCCTAAAATTATTATTAATACACCAGCCGATGCCAGCAGAAGTTGTGGGATTGCCAATGTAGGTATTGAAGGTATTTCCCCTTCAGATTTAGCCAATAGATTAATGACTGAACATAAAGTATTTACTGTAGCCATTGATTACGCTAATGTCCGCGGCTGCAGAATTACCCCGAATGTATACACCACCACCAAGGAGCTAGATCAATTTGTACTAGCGCTTAAAACTATGTCAAATAATGCCTAATGATTTTATAAGAACTACTGAATCAACTTCTCTTTATACTAATATAGAAAAGTCCAGCACATTGGATATTCTACAAAATATAAATACAGAAGATAAGAAAGTGGCTATTGAAGTAGAAAAACAAATTCCTCAAATACAATTATTGGTGGACGCTGCTTCAGAGAAGTTAGCGAATGGTGGTCGATTATTTTATATCGGTGCGGGCACCAGCGGACGTTTAGGTTTAGTAGACGCAAGCGAATGCCCTCCTACTTTTGGAGTGTCTGCCGATTTAATCACAGGTATTATTGCAGGTGGTCAAAAAGCAATGTTTCATGCAGTTGAAAATGCAGAAGATGATGTGAATCAAGCATGGTTAGATTTACAAGAACAAAAAATAACAAGTCAGGACATAGTCTTAGGTATTGCTGCAAGTGGCACTACCCCTTATGTTATTGGTGGTTTACAAAAATGTAAAGAGGCAGGTATTCAAACAGGTAGTATTAGTTGCAATAAAAATAGTCCCGTAAGCGCTGTTGCTGATTTCCCCATTGAAGTAGTGGTAGGCCCTGAATTTTTAACTGGAAGCACTAGAATGAAAAGTGGTACTGCACAAAAAATGGTGCTTAATATGATTTCTACTACAATCATGATTAAATTAGGAAGAATAGAAGGGAATAAAATGGTGCATATGCAATTAACCAATCAGAAGCTTTTTGACCGTGGTGTAAAAATGATTATGGAAGCCACGCATATACAAGATGCCAGTGTTGCAGCTCAATTATTAAGCACACATGGTTCAGTAAAAAAATCGATAGATAACCACAAGCCATAAATATAAACTAAGAGATAATTTGTAGTGATAAGTTATAACTACAAAATTTAGCGATAAGTTTTATCTCTAAATTTTTAATTAGGAAAACTAATCTTTCCCATCGTAGTAGGAACGTTAGTAGAATGCCCTCCTGCTAGTAATGGACTTCCTGCCACCGCCTCATTGGCCAGTAAAGCAAATAAGATAGCTTCTTTAGCATCAGGATTGATTCCTATTTCAATGGAAGAGGTAATGGATGCATTGGGCAACAAACTATTTAAATGTTCCATCAATAAGGGGTTGTGCATTCCTCCACCACTTACATATATTTTAAAAGAAATATTAGATGGTAACTTATTTTGTATAGCTTCTGCAATAGTTTCTGCAGTAAATCTATTTAAAGTAGCCATTATATCTTGATCAGACAATACGATTCCCATTTTTAACTGAGCTTCATTCAAATATTCAAGATTGAATAATTCAGGGCCAATGGTTTTAGGCAATGGTAAAGAGAAAAAAGAATCTTTTTTTAATAAGTCTAATAATTCAGAATGAATAGTTCCTTGTTTGGCAATTATAGCATCTTTATCATAGCTAATACCTTCAAAATGTTTTCTAGTATAGGCATCCATTAAAGTATTACCTGGGCCTGTATCCGTTGAAAACGCTTGGTTTAATTTTCCATTCGCTGGCAAATAAGTAAAATTAGCAATGCCTCCTATATTTAATAGCAGTCTATTTTCAGTAGCATGCGAACACAATAAATAATCACCGTAAATGGCCAAGGGTGCACCTTCCCCTCCTGCTGCAATATGTTTTTGTCTAAAATCACTAATGGTAATTATACCTGTTCCAGTGGCTATGTGATCTCCATCTCCAATTTGTAAAGTGGCTGTGCCAAACTCGTCATTCGGATGCAATGATTTTGGTGCATGAAAAATGGTTTGTCCATGACTAGCAATTAAATCTACCTCTGTTGGTGGTATGTTCCAACTTAATAAACTGTCTTTTACCATTTTAGCATGTTCTGTTGCAATCCATGGGTGTAAAACACATAATTGAGCTAAGGATATATTTTGTTTGGAGAATATAGTTAAAACTTTCTCTTTAAAAGCGGCTGGATAGGCTACTGTTGTAAAATGATCCAGTACCACGCTTGTTTCTACCCCAGCACCTGTAATGGTGCACAAGGCAATATCTAACCCATCTAATGAAGTACCACTCATTAGACCTATAATTTTGCGAGATGGCTTATTCGCTATATTATACAAGTTTTGAATATTGGGATGCATATAGCTAAGGTACGAAATGGACTTGTAAATGCTTGCAATTAACAGCAATCTGCCAATTTTCCACACCCCTCTAAATGCATTCAAATTCAATGCCTTATAGTGTAACTTTACGTACAATAAATAATGACTATGCTTAAAGTGGGCGTGTTTGGAGTGGGGCATTTAGGGAAATACCATTTGAATAATTGGAAAGAAATTCCAGAAGTAAGTTTAGTGGGATTTTTTGACCCGAATAACGATAATGCAAAAGAAGTAGAGAAAACCTATGGCCTGAAACGATACATGGACGAAGAGGCCTTAATTGCTGCCTGTGATATCATTGATATTGTTACTCCTACCCAACATCATTTTCCAGTTTGTGAAATGGCCATTAAAATGGGTAAAAATGTTTTTGTAGAAAAGCCAATGGCCAATACTATTGAAGAAGGCAAGGCCATTGTGAATATGGTGAAAGAAGCCAATGTAAAATTACAAGTAGGCCATGTTGAAAGATTTAACCCCGCTTATACGGCTTTAAAAAACGCATCCTTAAACCCTTTGTTTATAGAAGTGCACCGTTTAGCACAGTTTAATCCAAGAGGCACAGAAGTAAGTGTCATTTTTGATTTAATGATACACGATATTGATATTATTTTAAGTATTGTAAAAAGTGATATCAAAAATATTTCTGCAAGTGGTGTGGCCGTTTTAACCGATACACCCGATATAGCCAACGTAAGAATAGAATTTAATAATGGCTGCGTAGCGAATTTAACAAGTAGTAGAATTAGCATGAAAAAAATGCGCAAAATTAGACTGTTTCAAAAAGATGCTTATATAGGTATTGATTTTTTAGAAAAAAATACGGAAATTATTAAGCTTAAAAAGCCTGAAGACCCCGAAACCTTTTCATTTGATATAGAAACGCATCAGGGTACTAAAACAATTTCTATAGAGAACCCGGTGATTGAAGATGGCAATGCTATTAAGGCTGAGCTAACTAGTTTTGTGCATTCTATATTAAACAATGAAACCCCAGTGGTGAGTGAGATTGATGGTTTTCTAGCCATGGAAGTAGCCCATCAAATTTTAGAGAAAATTAGTAAAAGCAGTTCTATGTTAAAGGAAAGCTCGGAGGCAAATGAACCCATGCCGCTTGAAGACTAAGAAAAACGCTTGGTTAAAATATAATTCGCAATGGCCATATCTAAGGGCCTGGTAATTTTAATATTCTCAAATTCCCCTTCTACTAAAAATATAGGCACTCCACTTGCTTCCACTACATTCGCTTCATCGGTAAAAGAAGCCTGATAGTTTTGCTCAAAGGCTTTTAATAAAATTTCAGACTGAAAAGTTTGAGGCGTTTGAATAAGCATTACATCCTCCCTGTTAATTAAATGATGGTTCTCCCCTTCCATAAGACGAATAGTATCGGTGGCAGATACTGCAGGTATAGCAGAGCCTTTTTCTACTGCTTGTTGATAACATCTTTGTACAAGGGCAGGTGTAAGTAGGCATCTTACTGCATCGTGTACAAATACAATGGAACTAGTATTCACTTTTGAAAGACCATTTTTCACCGACTGAAAACGAGTTTCCCCCCCTGCTACAAAATGAAAAGTATTTTTAAAATTATTTTTTTCGATTATTTTTTTCCCTTCATTAATATATACTTCTGGAAGTACAATCACTAATTCAATATCAGAAAAAGCGGCTACAAACTGATCAATGGTATGTAATAATATAGCCTTGTGCTCAATTTCTAAAAATTGTTTAGGGACCACAGAGCCCATTCTCTGACCTGTTCCGCCTGCAACTATAATGGCTATTTTTTTGGAATACATACTAAATATTAATCTAAAATTTACACAACTTAACTATCTACTTACTTATCTACTTAATTATAAAATTATTTAGCTAACAACTTAATCGCTTCTGCTTCTAAATCTTTTTTATTAATAGGTGCAGTACCGACTAATTCACAAACCATACCCCCTGCAATATTTGATAACTCAGCAGCTAAGCTCATATTTTTAGTAGCCGCATATACAAGGCTTGCTACGGCTATCACTGTATCGCCAGCACCACTTACATCGGCAATATTGCGTATATGTGTAGGAATTAATTGATGCTTACTAGTCGTCTCATAATATACCCCATGTTCAGATAAAGTAATAAATGAAATTTCATGCCCTAAGTTTTCTTGAAGCGCCTTATGCATTTTTTGCATATTTTTTTCATCCACATTATCAATAGTTATTTTTAACCCTTCTTTTACTTACTTTAAATTGGGTTTAAAAATGGTGCAACCTTTATACGCTAAAAAGTTTTTTTGTTTTGGATCTACTGCAGTGGGAATACCCTGGATCTTACAATAATCAATAACAGTAGTAATAACTCTTTCTGTTAATACCCCCTTATTATAATCTTCTAAAATAATTAAAGCAGGTTTCTCTTTATTGACATACTCAATAAAATTAGCCAAGAGCTGATCTTCTTCTTTGGTATTGATATCGCTAGTGTCTTCGTGGTCTAAGCGCATCATTTGTTGATTACGTCCCATGACCCTTACTTTATTGGTAGTGACCCTTGTGTCGGTCGCAATAACATAATTAGTATTAATGCCTTGCTTTTTTAATAATTGCTGCAAGTCGGCTCCTTCTGTGTCCTTACCAATAACTGCAAATAAGGTAGTAGGTGCTCCTAAAGAGCCAAGGTTTAAAGCTACATTGGCAGCTCCTCCCACTCTTATCTCTTTTCTTTGTAATGATACAATAGGTACAGGCGCTTCTGGTGAAATACGGTCTACAAAGCCCCACCAATAGGTGTCTAACATAATATCGCCAATAACCCCAATTTTGGTACTAGATAAACTTGTAAATAACTGCTGTATTTCTTTTGCTTCCATGGATATTAAGCTGCTTTTTGATTACGTAATGCTAAATAATACAAAGGTATGCCCATAAGCGTAATAATTAAGCCTGGCCAAGTAAAATTAGGCTTGTAAATAATTAATAAGACACAAAAGCAAGTTCCCATTAAAATATAAATGGCTGGTAAAAAGGGATAGCCAAAGGCTTTATAAGGGCGTTCCATTTCAGGACGCTTTTTGCGTAAAATAAATATTCCTATGATGGTTAAAATATAAAATATGACAACAATAAAAGAAACCATGTCTAATAAGTCGCCATATTTTCCACTTAAGCATAATAAACTCGCTACAATACACTGTGCCCATAGCGCCCAAGCAGGAACCGCATTTTTATTTAAAGTACCTGCCTTTTTGAAAAATAAGCCATCCTTCGCCATGGTATAATAAACCCTAGCCCCTGCAAGAATTAAGCCATTGTTACATCCAAATGTAGAAATCATAATCATCACGGCTATTACATAAGTACCGATATTTCCAAATATAACATTGGATGCAGCCACCGCCACACGATCTGCTGGCGCGTTGGCAATATCGTGTATGGGCAATACACTTAAATACATTAAGTTGGCTGCTAAATATATCACAGTGACAATTAAAGTACCTAAGAATAAACTTAATCCAATATTGCGTTTAGGATTTTTAATTTCTCCTGCAATGAAGGTAACATTGTTCCATGCATCACTACTAAATATAGAACCTACCATACTTGCTGCAATGGCTCCTAAAATAGCTACTCCAAAAACAGGTGTAGTGCCGCCATCAGATGTAATATTTTTCATAGACCATGCATCCTGCCAGTTGGCATCCCAAATACTTGCTTTAGAGGCTAGTAAAAAGCCAAATCCAATTAAACCAAAAAGAGAAAGTAATTTAGTGACCGTAAATGTGGTTTGTATTAATTTACCTCCTTGCACACCCTTTGTATTAATATAGGTTAATAAGACAATGATGGCAATAGAAACAAACTGAGCTGGGTATATTTTCAAAAATCCCAATTGAAATATAATATTAGCGTCAATCATCTCTAGGGAAGGGAAAAAATAACCTGCAAACTTACTAAATGCTACTCCCACTGCTGCAATAGTTCCAGTTTGTATGACCTAAAAAAAACTCCAGCCATATAAAAAACCCAATAAAGGATTATAAGATTCTTTTAAATAAACATACTGCCCTCCTGCTTTAGGAAACATGGCACTTAATTCTCCATAACTTAAAGCAGCGGTAAGTGTCATAAAACCTGTTAACAACCACACCGCCACCAACCATCCAGCAGAACCTACGTTTCTGGTAATGTCTGCACTTACTATAAATATACCTGATCCAATCATACTACCTGCAACAATCATTGTTGCATCAAATGCGGATAAACTTGGTTTAAATTCAGTTTTTGTCTCTGACATATTCTTAAGCTATGATTTAAAAAAAATCCCGTTGGGTAACGGGATTATAA
>JBEIIN010000080.1:0-7680 GCA_040380795.1 Sediminibacterium sp.
GGTGTGGGTCTTGGCTTTAGTCCCAATATTTATTTAAAACCAGGAGATGTAGTTGAATTAGGTATTGATGGTTTAGGCAGTAGCAAGCAAACTGCGATTGCCTATCAAAAATAAAACTATTTCAAAAATGAAAATCATTGATACACATCAGCATTTTTGGAATTACGATCCCAAAACACATGATTGGATTAATGAAGACATGAAGGCCATTAGAAAAGATTTTCTCCCTGCAGATTTAGCGCCTATATTAAAAGAAAACAATGTCGATGGCTGTATTGCAGTGCAAGCAGATCAAACCGATGCAGAAACTCAAATTTTAATAAGAGAAGCCAATCAAAATTCTTTTATCAAAGGCGTGGTGGGCTGGGTTGATTTAAATTCAACTGAAATTGAAGCAGCATTAGCATCCTATACAGATACAAAAGTTCTTAAAGGTTTTAGACATATTTTGCAAGCTGAACCAAAAGGGTTTATGTTAGCCCCTAGTTTTAAAAAGGGAATAGACGCACTAACAAAGTATAATTATACTTATGACTTATTAATATATGCGAGCCAATTAAAAGAAGCCAAAGAATTTATCTCAAATCATAGTACACAGCCTATTGTCATTGATCATCTAGCCAAACCCAATATAAAAGAAGGTGAATGGGAAAGCTGGAAAAAAGATATAAATACAATGGCTCAATACCCCAATGTCTATTGTAAAATAAGTGGAATGGCTACTGAAGCCAACTGGAATAGCTGGACAATGGATACATTAAAGCCCTATTTAGATACAGCGGTAGAAGCCTTTGGCACAGATCGTATTATGTTTGGTAGTGATTGGCCCGTATGTTTATTAGCCAGCTCTTATTCAAAATGGTTAGAAACATTGCAAAATTATTTCAATACTTTTAGCATAGACGAACAAGCCTCTTTTTTTGCAAACAATGCAATTAAATTTTATAAACTTTAAACTATGGACTTAGCATTAGAAGGTAAAATAATTATTGTGTCAGGTGGAGCAAGAGGCATTGGCGAAGGCATTACTAATTTATTAGCAGCAGAAGGTGCTATACCTATTATTATAGGAAGAAGTGAAGAAAATAATATAGCCCTTGTAAAGGCCATTCAAATGCAAGGGTATCAAGCCGATCAGGTGGTAGCAGAATTAACAGATCCAATAGCTTGTGAAAATGCCATTAAAACAATTGTTGCTAAGCATGGTCAAATAGACGGACTTGTAAATAATGCAGGAGAGAATGATAGTGTAGGTTTAGAAAATGGGAACTATGCATTATTTATGAAAAGTTTACATAAAAACTTAGTGCACTATTATTTATTAGCCCATCATGCACTCCCCTATTTAAAGAAGTCAAAAGGAAATATAGTTAACATAAGTTCAAAGACTGCAGAGACTGGACAAGGTGGTACTTCTGCTTATGCAGCTGCCAATGGAGGACGTAATGCACTCACTAGAGAATGGGCCGTTGAATTATTGCCCTATGGCATTCGTGTAAATGCAGTAGTGGTTGCAGAATGTTATACGCCATTGTATGAAAAATGGATAAAAACATTACCCAACCCTGAAGAAAAATTAAATTCCATCAAAGCAAAAATTCCATTAGGGCAAAGATTTACTACAAAAGAAGAGATTGCCAATACCGTTGCCTTTCTATTATCTGAAAAATCGAGCCATACTACCGGACAGCATATTTATGTAGATGGTGGCTATGTACATCTAGATAGAGCCTTATAATTCGATTTTCAAAACCCCTTCAAATTGCCCCATTTTGGGCAAAAAAGGCTAAAAACTTCAAAAAAAGACCAAAAAAAGGCAAATAATTGACCAAAACCTAAAAATTGGTTGTACTTTTATATTAGTTGCATAACTAACTATATGTCAAACAACCAATTCAAAAGAGGAGAGCTTTATAGTGTCGTAAATGGCATGGCAACTACCGCTGTCGCAAGACGATTACAAAAGAATTTTAGAAACGCTGGATTGGATATTACTATTGAGCAGTGGTCCATACTTTATCATTTATGGAAAGAAGATGGATTAAGCCAACTAGAATTAGGCAATAGAACCTTTAGAGACAAAGCAAGTACTACCCGACTCATTGATAATTTAGAAAAACAAGAACTTGTAATGCGTGTAGCAAGTAAAGAAGATAGAAGAATCAATTTAGTGTATTTAACAGCTATTGCTAAACCCTTACAACAAATTACTTACGAGCTAGCGAATCAAACAATGAATGAAGCATTGTTAGATATTTCAAAAGAAGAGATTGAAATAGTCAAAAATGTTTTTCAAAGAGTATATGATAATTTGACCAACAAAGATTTACTCTAACAAATAAATTCTAAAAAACAAAAAGAATTACTCTAAATAGATTTAATTTAAAAAAGTTTTGTAGAAATATACTGTCAATAAAAAGTAAAGAGACCAAATAAAAATATATAAATACCTTATAAAATAAATTTTATGGAAACAACTAAAACAGTAATTAAAGGCGGTGAATGGATCATCAAAGAAGTAAAAGCTGATGATATTTTTATTCCCGAGCAATTTAATGAAGAGCAAAAAATGGTGCTTGATATGTGTAATCAATTTGTAAACACTGAAGTATTACCAGTCGCAGATAGAATTGATACATTAGAGCCAGGCTTAATGCCTAGCCTTCTTTTAAAAGCAGGTGAACAGGGCTTATTAGGTATTACCGTACCTGAAGCTTATGGCGGTTCTGGAAAAGATTTTGTAACCTCTGTTATTGTTGCAGAATATCTAGGTGGTGGTTATTCATTCTCTGTTGCTAATGCGGCGCATGCAGGCATTGGAACCTTACCTATTTTATATTTTGGTACCGAAGCACAGAAACAAAAATATGTAACTAAGTTAGCCACCGGAGAGTACAAAGGTTCTTATGGTTTAACCGAACCTAATAGTGGTTCCGATGCATTAAGTGCAAAGACCACAGCTACTTTAACAGCCGATGGAAAACATTATCTTATTAATGGTCAAAAATGTTGGATCACCAATGGTGGATTTGCAGATGTATATACTGTGTTTGCTAAAATAGATGGCGAAAAATTTACTGCGTTCATTATTGAAAGAGGCACTGAAGGATTTACACAAGGTCCAGAAGAACATAAGATGGGTATCAAAGGATCATCCACTGTACAATTATATTTTCAAGATTGCAAAATACCCGTTGAAAATGTTTTAGGAGAAATTGGTAAAGGACATATCATTGCCTTTAATATTTTAAATATTGGAAGATTAAAATTAGGGGCTGCCACTATTGGTGGTGCTAGAAGAGCATTAACGGAGACGGTTCAGTATGCAAAAACAAGAGAGCAGTTTAAACTACCTATTGTAAAGTTTGGAGCTATTCGTCATAAGCTAGCTGAAATGGCTATACGCTTATGGGTGGGAGAAAGTGCATTATACAGAGTATCTAATAATATTGATGAACAAGAACAATTATTACTAGCAGCTGGTAAAACTTTATCTGAGTCCTTATTGGGGGCTGCAGAAGAATACGCCATTGAGTGTGCTATTTTAAAAGTATTTGGTTCTGAGGTATTGGATTATGTAGTAGATGAAGGTGTACAAGTACATGGAGGAAATGGTTATAGCGATGAGTATGCTATTTCAAAAGCTTATAGAGATAGTCGTATTAATAGAATTTACGAAGGAACCAATGAAATCAATAGACTCTTAACCGTGGACATGGTATTAAAACGTGCCATGAAAGGTAAATTAGATTTAATGGGCCCTGCGATGGAAGTGCAAAAAGAATTAATGAGCGTGCCCGATTTTGGTGGAGCAGAAGATGGGCCATTTGCAAAAGAAAAACAAGCCATTGCTAATTTTAAGAAATGTATTTTAATGGTAGCGGGTGCTGCAGTGCAAAAATTAATGATGACACTGAATAAAGAGCAAGAGATATTAATGAACATTGCAGATATGTCTATTATTACTTTTCATGCAGAGTCGGCTTTATTAAGAGTAGAAAAATTAGCAGCGATGCATGGCGAAGCTGCTATTGCAGTGCAAGCCGATATTGCCCGTACTTATATATATGATGCAGCAGATGCTATTAACAAGGCAGGTAAAGACGCCTTGAATAGTTTTGCAGAAGGAGATGAACTACGTATGATGAATATTGGATTGAAGCGTTTCACTAAAGTAGATTCATTTAATAGCAAAGAAGCCCGCAGAAGAATTTGTGCGCAATTAGTAGCTGACGACGGTTATAAATTATAAAGAGTATAGAATTAAAATAATAATTGATAAGCATTCGAAAAAAAGTCCCGTATTATTTACGGGACTTTTTAATTATAGTAGAACTATTGATAAAACATTTATAATCAATTATTCAAATGCTTAGAAAGCCTTTGATTTTATGCCTTCGCAGTTTTATATCCTAACTTCTCAGGTGTAATAGGTAGATCTCTAACTCTTTTGCCTGTTGCATTATACACTGCATTGGTAATTGCTGCTGCAAAACCAATTAAGGCAATCTCTCCTATTCCTTTCGCACCAATCTCATTCATATTCACATCGGGTTTATTTACAAACCAGGCATCTGTTTTAGGCGTTTGTGAATGTAAAGGCACATGGTAAGCACCAAAACTTGCATTGGTAATTTGACCAGTTGCATGATCAAATTCTAGTTTCTCTGTAAGCGCCATTCCTATACCTCCTACTACTCCACCAATCATTTGGCTTCTAGCAGTTTTAGGACTTATAATTTTACCAGCATCTCCCGTAGTTACAACTTCTAAAATTTTAATGCTGCCGTCCTTAGGGTTCACTGCTAGTTTTACGAAATGAGATGAAAAAGAATTACTCGTAAATTTTAATTGTGCTGCTGTTTTGCCATTGGATGCAATCGTTAAATCTATTTTTTCTTGATTGGCTAATTTTAATAAAGCAGTAATGTCAATTTTAATATTAGCATCTGTCTTGGAAACTACCATTTCATTTTTCACTTCCATTGCATCTGCTGTACTACCCGCAAAGGCAGGCGCCAATTGAATGGCCATTTCTTTTAATTTTTGTTGCAAGGTTCTGCAAGCTAAGTCAACAGCAGAGCCTACTGTAGAAGTAGTACCAGAGCCCCCTTGAGAGGGACCCGGAGGTAAATCAGAGTCACCTAATTTGAATTTTATTTTTTGAATAGGCATTTGCATCGCATCAGCTGCAATGATAGACATACTTGTCATCGTGCCTGGGCCCATATCACTCACGGCGCATTCTAATAATAATTTACCATCATTACTTAATACAATTCTAACCGATGCTGTTCCTTTTCCTGCACCAAATACACCTACCGACATACCATAACCAATAAGCATGCCGTTTTCTTTTAAACTACCCGGCACTGTAGGTCGGTTTTTCCATCCAATTTTTTCCATGCCATAAGCATAGCAGTCTTTAATATTAATATCAGAGAAGGGTAATTTATTTTCTGGATTAACCGCTGTAAAGTTTTTAATTCTTAACTGAATCGGGTCCATTTTTAATTTATAGGAAAGCTCATCAATAGCCGACTCTAATGCAAAGCAACCGGTTGCTTCCCCAGGACCACGCATCCAAATAGGTGTACTTAGGTCAAGTGGTAGTAAACTATATTTAGTATCTACATTTTCACAAGCATATAAAAATTTAGAAGCCTCTACAATACCTTCTCTAAAATCTTCATATCTAGATGTATTACTTATGGCCTCATGTGAAATACCTATAAAATTACCTGCAGCATCGGCACCAATGCCAAGCTTCTGCCAAGATTGTGGGCGGTAGCCCACCAAGCTAAACATTTGAGGGCGGGTAAGCACCAACTTCACGGGTCTATTTATTTTTTTGGCCGCAATGCAGGCAGCAGGCACATGTGGCCAGCTTCTTAATCCACTTCCAAAACCTCCTCCCACATTTTCAGCAATCACTCTTACATTTTTATCAACTAAACCAAAGGTTCTAGCCATCGTAAATTGAGTACTTTTTGGACCTTGTGTTTTATCGTACAAAGTAAGTTTATCCTCTCCTTCCCAATAAGCAATAGTCGCAAATAGCTCCATGGCATTATGTACTTCAATAGGAATATTATATTCTCCTTCAACAAAAAAAGCTTGTTCTTTAAATTTTTTCTCTGTACCTCTTTTATAATTAATAGGTGCTTTTAAATTCTTAGGGTCTAGTCTTGCTTTATCAAAATTGGTTTCAAATTTTTCAATTTCATATTCTGCTTTTACAAAACGAATAGCTGCATTCGCATTTTCAAAACTATCTGCCACAATTAAAGCAATAGGTTGTCCAAAGAAGCGTACTTTATTATCATATAAAACTTTAAAGCCTCTCCATTCAGAAACATTCTTAGGCCTTTCCGCTGCAATAGGATTATACCCGGGCACGGCAGGGCAATTAGCATAATATATAATGTCTAATATACCTGGCATAGCAATGGCCTTCGTAATATCTAAATTTTTAATGCTGCCCTTGGCAATGGTGCTTGTTACAAAAACAGCATAGGCCATGTTAGGCAGCTTATGTTCTGCTGTATATTTTGCTTTACCATTTACCTTCTCGGCGCCATCTACGCGCTCATCTTCAAGTAATATTGTATTATTGATTGATTTCATAATGTTGAATTAAAGAGATTAAATTTTAACACCCGATTTAGCAACTTCTTCAATAGCATCTACAATGTTTTGATAAGCACCACATCTGCAGATATTAGTATCCATATATGTTTGAATACTTTTTCTAGTTTTTGCATTGCCTTCTCTAACACAAGCAACTGCCGACATAATTTGTCCGCTGGTGCAATAGCCACATTGAAAAGCATCGTTCTTTAAGAAGGCTGCCTGCATGGGGTGTAACTTCTCTCCCTCACTTAAACCTTCAATAGTGGTAATTTTATTGTTCTGATTATTCAAGGCTAATTGAATACAAGACTTTACTCTTTTGCCATTGATATGAATCATACAAGCACCACACTGTCCCATCTCGCAACCTTTCTTAGTACCAGTATAGGTTAAGTCTTCTCTTAATAAATTAAGTATAGTTGTTCTTGCATCAATTTCAAGATTCATTAATTTACCATTAATAGTAATGGCTAATTTTTCTTTGGCAATAGGTAAAGGAATGACGCGCTCTACTGCAAAAGCTTTTACTAAACTAGTTGGCGTAAAATAAATTGCTGCAATGGATGCAGATTTTTTCAAAAAGCCCCTTCTGCCATCATGCGAAGTACAGGGTTTCATAAGCGTAGGTTTGATGTAATTTACTAATGAAGTTTTATACAATCTTCACATTGCGCGAAAAACTTTCTTCTAAAGAGATTAAAGTTTCTGTACGCTCAATGCCTTTTATTTTTTGTAGCTCGTCATGTAGTACAAAACGAAGTTGTTGAATGTCTTTGCAAACAATTTCAACAAACATGCTATAATTACCCGTTGTATAATTAACACGCACAACTTGAGGAATATTTTTCAAGGCCAGGGCCACTGTATCATACAAAGAACTCTTTTCCAAGTAAATACCAATAAAGGCAATGATATCATAGCCAAGTACTTTTAAGTCAACCGCCAAGCGCTTGCCTTGCACGATGCCCAACTCCTCTAGTTTTTTAATACGCACATGAATGGTTCCCCCCGATACAAAAAACTGCTTGCCTAAATCGGCATAGGAAA
>JBEIIN010000081.1:0-7679 GCA_040380795.1 Sediminibacterium sp.
AAATTTCTTGTAGTTAGTTACCAATTCTGATATATAACCTTGTCTATCTGTTTTCATGGTCGTTCTGGCTTCCTTGGTATAAGTAGTACCCAAATGATCAAAGAAATGTTTAGTAGAAAAAATGGCCATTTCAACCATAATAGGAAATGTATCTAAGCCTCTTTTTTCTAATAAATAATAAACGCTTTTTTTATTAAGATTGCCCTTTGTCTTACTTACAAATCCAAGCTCTTCCAATTTTTTTAACCTGTTAGCTAACATTTTACTTGGCATGCTTTCTGGTGATTGTTGAAATTCATTAAACAAAGATTTATGACCCCAAATCATATCTCTTAAAATTAATAAAGTCCACTTATCGCCAATAATATCTAAGCTGGTGGCCACTGGGCAAATGGAGCGAAAGGGAACCTTGTTTTGCATAAAAAAATTAATTAACAAAAGTACAATTAAATATCAATAGCTTGTTCCTTAATATTCAAAAAATTTTTTTTATTAAATACAAAAAAGCCCCCCGAATTATGGAGGGGCTTTTTAATTATCTATTTTAATTAGTTTTTAGTAAACTCTCCTTTGCTGTTTACCGACATTATTATTTTCCATGTAACAGATTTATAAAAGCCTCCAGTTCCACTTATCAATTTTCCAATTTCAGATAGATCAGGAATGGTTGGTTTAGCAGACCAGCCGCCATCTAATATATCTTCATAATTTGTATATCCATCAGCAGTTACATAATTCCACTCATAGCCAGTGCCCACTGGAGATACTACATTTGAAGTAGACCAAGTTTTTTGATTTACCACTCCCGATGTCATTGATTTTTTAATAAAGCTTCCCCATATTTTTCCTTGTAATTGATGCA
This sequence comes from Sediminibacterium sp., assembly GCA_040380795.1. Lineage (GTDB taxonomy): Bacteria > Bacteroidota > Bacteroidia > Chitinophagales > Chitinophagaceae > Sediminibacterium. Next base: position 863 of record JBEIIN010000081.1, read on the forward strand.
TTTTTTCTACATCAGATACTTTTGAATAATTCATTCTTATAAAATTGCGCTTGCCTTCAACCGACTCATAGTTAGCCATATTTAATATAGCCAATGCAACACGATTATCTTCAATTTTTAAACCTCTTTGTACAAAAAATGCTTCGTCTTTGCCCATGGATGCCAAGACTTTTTTTGCACCATAATCAAATGTTTCATTTAAATCATGCATGTTTTGTTTACTTCCAACACCTAATAAAAAAAGGATATTAGGCTCTGATTCAGGACCGGCAATTCTTTCCAATACATTCCAGGTGGTTAATTTGCCTTCTTTAACTAACAATTGTCCCACTTTGCTCCAAAAGTGTTCTTCGTTTTCTAACATCGCTTTTAAGTCTTTACCAGCAACTTTTCTATAATCGTGAATTAAGTAATAAGGCTGTGTAACACTTTGTGCGAAACTCATAATGCAAATAAGCATTATAACTACTAGAGATAATGTTTTTTTCATAGTTTATATTTTTAGTATATAAATATAAGTTTCTTTTTGAAACTAAAATATTAATACAATAAAAAACCCCGAACAATTGTTCGAGGTTTGTGGCACCACCCGGGCTCGAACCGGGGACACAAGGATTTTCAGTCCTTTGCTCTACCAACTGAGCTACAGCGCCATCCTTTAAGTTCATTTTAATAATAAGACTATAAGATCTTAGAACCTCTATGAACCGGGGAGCAAATATAGGCCAGGCGGCCTTAAATAGCAAAAAATATGGATTCTTTATTGAAAATCAGTCATTTACTATACCGAAGTAGCCACTATAAAAAAGGAGATAATAATTAAGGCTAGACCCAACCATTGCTTAGGGCTTAATCTTTCTTTAAAAAAGAAGTAGCCAATTAGCACCGATAAAAGCTGGCTACTAATAATTAAAATATTAATAACCATTATAGGTAGGTACTGATAAGATATATTAATAGCCAGTCCTCCAGACACTAATAATAAACCCAATTTTAAATAAGTGAAAATATGTTTTGCACTTATATAATTCATTAAGTTTTTTAATAAGCCATCACGTATAACTAAGACTAGTCCAAATAACATAGCAGTCGTTTCAACAACTAAACTAAAACCAAGTGGACCCCACCAACTAATTGGATAAGTATAGAGTGCATAGGAGCTACCCCAAAAAAAGCTAGCGAGTACTCCGTACAACATTCCATTTTTTTGTTCGCTAACACTTGCATTTTCTTTTCCTTGAAAATATAATAGTAGCAACCCTGCTGTTGAAAAAATAAAAGCGTATAAATAATTCGCTTTCCAAACTTCGCCTACAATAAATACAGCGGTTAATATAGTAAATAATTTTATCGCAGATACAGGCACCACAATGCTTACAGGCGCTCGTTGTATACCTCTTAAAAAAAATACCAATCCAAAAATATTAAAAACACTAAGTGCAATGGTTAATAAAAAAGGATTGCCAAAACTTAAAGTATGTACTGTCCAGCCTTTAAAAAAAGCGCTGTCTCGAAATCCAAAATATAAAATGGAAAATAGGGTGGAAGCAAATATGCCTCTATAAAACATACCAATTTGATAAGGTATTGTTTGCGTTACTTTTTTCCAATAGGCATTACTGATCGCAAAACAAAGCGCACCAATTAAGACAAATAAAATTCCCATTATTAATATTCACAATTTTTCGGCGTACGTGCAAAAGGAATTACATCTCTAATATTGGTCATGCCTGTAACAAATTGTATCATTCTTTCAAAACCTAAACCAAAGCCCGCGTGCGGAACGGTTCCAAATCTTCTGGTATCTAAATACCAGCTCATATCCTCTAAAGGTATATGCATGGCCTTCATTCTCGCTTCTAATTTGTCTAAACGCTCCTCTCTTTGAGATCCACCCACTATCTCACCTATGCCTGGCGCTAGTATATCCATGGCTGCCACGGTTTCCTTACCTGGCTCACAGCCATCGTTCATACGCATGTAAAATGCTTTGATCGCCGCTGGATAACCCGTAACAATGACTGGTTTTTTAAAATGTTGTTCTACTAAATATCTTTCGTGCTCACTTTGTAAATCAATCCCCCACTTTACCTCGTATTGGAATTTCTTTTTCTTATAATGATTGCTATTTAATAAAATATCAATCGCTTCTGTATAAGTTATTCTTTCAAAATTATTATTAACAACCAGTTCTAATTTTTCTCTTAATCCAAGGCCACTTCTTTTTTCAGTAGGCAATTGTTTTTCTTCTTCCGCTAAACGTGCATCTAAAAAATCAATATCCTCTGCGTTATTTTTTAATGCATAATTAATTAAGTATTTAATGAAGGCTTCAGCCAAGTTCATATTGTCCTCAATATCATAAAAAGCCATTTCAGGTTCAATCATCCAAAACTCTGCTAAGTGTCTTGTCGTATTTGAATTCTCTGCTCGAAATGTTGGACCAAAAGTATAAATCTCTGAAAAGGCCATGGCGCCTAGCTCTCCTTCGAGTTGACCACTCACCGTTAAGTTAGTTCCTTTACCAAAAAAATCTTGGGTATAATCAATTTCACCTTTATCATTTTTTGGAGCGCCTTCTAAAGGAAGCGTGGTAACTCTAAACATTTCTCCTGCACCTTCTGCATCTGAGCTTGTAATAATAGGTGTATGTAAATATACAAAACCACGTTCGTTGTAAAATTGATGTACTGCAAAAGCAAGTGCATGTCTTAATCTAAATACCGATCCGAATGTATTGGTACGAAAACGCAAATGCGCCTTCTCTCTTAAAAATTCTAAAGAATGTTTTTTAGGTTGTAAAGGAAATTTTTCTGCATCGCTGTCTCCTAAAATTTCAAGGGTCTTGGCTTTTACTTCTACTGTTTGTCCCTTACCTAAACTCTCCACCACGGTACCCACAATTTTTAAAGAGGCGCCGGTGGTAACACGTTTTAATATGGCTTCATCAAATTCTCCTAGTGTGGCAACAATTTGAATGTTCGCATTCGTGCTTCCGTCGTTAAGGGCTATAAACTGATTGTTTCTAAAAGTGCGCACCCATCCCATTACCACCACTTCGGTCCCTGTGGAGGTGCCCGATAACAATTGCTTTATTTTGATTCTGTCGTTGAACATGTTTCTGATTTCGAATGGCAAAGATAATCGGTTTCTAGGGCCAAATACCCTGTTTTAGGTATAAAAACAGATAAAAAATTGTTTTTTTGTTAAAAAAACTGCTTAACATTGCAGTAGCAACGAGCAAATTGATTCTTTTTAATGTTGATAGCTCGCTACCCCAATTCCCAATATACAATTTACGGTCACCATTATTTCGACCGAAATTTCAAAAAGCGTTCAAATAAGCCCAAATCTTGATTCGATTTTTAAATAAACCATAGTTCAAAGTGCCAGAAAAAGAAGAAAAACCAAAAAGGGGACGTAAACCCGTTGCAGCCGCTCCGGCAGCAAAAAAAGCAGTAGCCTCTAAAAAAGCCGAGCCTGCAAAAAATAATACCGAAGACGATAAAGCTTCTAAAATTGCCCAAGCATTGTTTGGCGATGAAAGTGCAGCAAGTAGTGGGGCGCCTGCTCCAACAAGTGAAGGCAATGACGCTGCTCAAGCACCCGCTTCAGCAGATCAAGCCAACGCAGTTGGTACTCCCAATGGGGGACCGAATGGTGGACCCAACCTACCGGCGCAGCGTTATCCTCAACCTAAAAAAGAACCTGTATTTAGCGTAGAGTTCGATGGCATTATTGAGTCTGAAGGTGTTTTAGAAATGATGCCCGATGGTTATGGTTTTTTACGCTCTTCTGATTACAACTATTTATCTTCTCCCGATGATGTATATGTATCTCCTTCTCAAATAAAAGCATTTGGTTTAAAAGTAGGTGATACGGTACACGGCACAGTTCGTGTCCCTCGCGAGGGTGAAAAATATTTTGCATTGACAAAGGTGAGTCAAGTCAATGGAAAAAATCCGGATGAAATTCGTGATCGTATTCCTTTTGATTATCTAACCCCTATCTTTCCTTTTGAGAAATTAAATTTATATACATCGGCTACTAATTATAGTACCCGTATCATGGATTTGTTTACGCCCATTGGAAAGGGCCAAAGAGGTTTGATTGTAGCCCAACCAAAAGTGGGTAAGACTATGTTGTTGAAAGAAGTGGCCAACGCCATTGCTGCCAACCATCCAGAATGTTATTTAATTATATTATTAATAGATGAAAGACCTGAGGAGGTAACAGATGTAGAGCGTTCTGTAAAAGGAGAAGTCATTGCTTCTACTTTTGATGAGCCTGCAGAAAAACACGTTAAGGTTTCTTCAGTTGCATTACAAAAAGCAAAACGCTTAGTAGAATGCGGACACGATGTAGTTATATTATTAGATTCTATTACACGTTTAGCACGTGCCCACAATACAGTGGCGCCAAGTTCTGGTAAAGTATTATCGGGTGGTGTTGAAGCTACCGCCTTACTTCGTCCAAAACAATTTTTTGGTGCTGCGCGTAAAATAGAAAATGGTGGATCACTTACTATATTAGCAACCGCTTTAATTGAAACGGGTTCAAAAATGGATGAGGTTATTTTTGAAGAGTTCAAAGGAACAGGTAATATGGAATTAGTATTAGATCGTCGTTTAGCGAATAAGCGTATTTTCCCAGCCATTGATTTAGTGGGTTCAAGCACGCGTCGTGACGACTTATTATTAGATAAAGAAGTATTAGGTAGAATGAATATTATTCGCTTATTCATTAATGATATGAATAACGATGAGGCAATGAATGAATTATTAAAACGCATGCGAGGCACAAAAGACAACGAAGAGTTTTTAGCAAGCATGAACCGATAGTTCTATCTTATGATTTTTTCAATGACACCCATAAACGGTGTCATTGATTTACTTTACTCCCTTAAAATTTAAGGGCTTTTTTATTTTAGTCCTTGAAATAATTACTGTTCTCAATTTCTTCGCGTACTTTTTCTGGTACTAAATAACGAATCGTTATTCCTTCTTTTCTATTATTGCGAATTAATGTAGCAGAGAGTTGTAACAAGGGCGCCTCTAATATTTGTACGCGTGCACCATATTCATTGCTAATATCAAAGCCATCTCGTTTATATACAATGAATGAATAATTTTTAACCAGTGTTTCAAAGTTTTTCCACTTCGGTAAATTCTGAAAACTATCGGCACCCATAATAACCGAAAATTCATATTGCGGATATTTCTCTTCTAAATAGATAAGTGTATCAATAGTATAGGAAGGCTTCGGTAAAGAAAACTCAATATCAGATACTTTTAATTGTGTATCCTCTTCAATGGCTAGTTTGGCTAAATGTAGTCGGTCGTGTTCGTTTAATAAACTGCCCTGGGGTTTCAATGGGTTTTGTGGAGAGACCACTAACCAAACTTGTTTTAGGTCTGAATGATTGGCTACATAACTTGCCACCATTAAATGGCCATTATGTATGGGATTAAAAGAACCAAAAAATAAACCAATCTTCATTTTATAAAATATTGATTATCAATTAGTTATTTCAATATTGGGATTAATAAAAATACTATCTGCCTCATTCATTCTAAGGCTTAGTTGATAGCCTGCCACCGAAATAGATATAGGATCGCCCAATGGAGCAATTTGCTCAACCGTAATTAATTCGCCTGGTATACAGCCCATCTCCATTAACTTCAAAAAGATTTCATCATTTTCAAAAGAATGAATAACGCCAGACTCCCCCATTTTTAAATCAGATAGTTTCTTCATATTAATACTGCAAAGATAGTTTCTGTTTTACACAAATAGTTACGAAATTTGGAGCATTGAAAAACAATCTTTTATGTCATTAAATATTTCTTTTAATAAGGCCGACAAAAATGCAACACTGGGCAATCTTTTAGCAGTAAAGGCTTTTATTGAAAGATCTTTAAAAAAAGAGGGCTTGGCTATTGAATCACTTCAATATATATTTTGTTCTGATAAATTTTTACTGGGCATAAATAAATCCTACTTACAACACGACTATTATACCGACATAATAAGTTTCGACCTATCTGAAACCAAGGGCAGCCTAATTGGAGAGGTATATATAAGTATTGACCGAGTAAAAGATAATGCCCAAATCCATAAGACTTCCTTGAAGGAGGAATTGCTGAGGGTAATTTTCCACGGAGCCCTCCATTTCTGTGGTTATAAGGATAAAAAGCCGGCCGATATCAAAAAAATGCGTGCCCAGGAGGATAAATGGCTGAAATCCTACCTAAAATCTATCGCCTAATTGGTTTTTACGCCTTATTTCTTCCAAAAAGGTTCCATATGGAACATTCCCTTTTAAATTTAATACCTCAAACTTAGAAAACGTTCCATATGGAACATATTAAAGTGCTGGTCTTGTAAACAAAGCAATTGACTAATATAGAACTGGTAGTATGGGGTTTTGGAAAAAATGCTATTCCGAGCGGGTCTTGTGAGCGAAGTGAACGACAAAGCGAGGGATAGTTGTTTTTACAAAACCGAATTAAATGAATTGCTTGGTATTCAATACAGGCTTATCTTTGCAAACTTATATGTTTCCCAAATACAATGTCATAGTAGTAGGTGCCGGCCATGCAGGCTGTGAAGCAGCGGCGGCGGCGGCCAATATGGGCTCCAAGGTTTTATTGGTGACCATGAATATGCAGACCATTGCCCAAATGAGTTGTAACCCCGCCATGGGTGGAATTGCCAAAGGTCAAATAGTAAGGGAAATAGATGCCCTGGGTGGATATAGTGGCATCGTCACTGACCTAAGTACCATTCAGTTTAGAATGCTTAATAAGAGCAAGGG
>JBEIIN010000082.1:0-7631 GCA_040380795.1 Sediminibacterium sp.
CAAAGAGAGGAGATATTGGAAACACATCAGCACATTATGCTAAAACTTTTTTTGAAGTCTTACCCTTTGATGCCATTACAGTAGCCCCTTATATGGGCAAGGATAGTTTAGATGCCTTCTTAGCTTATACAAATAAATTTACCATTGTGCTAGGGCTTACTTCTAATGAAGGCAGCCAAAATTTTCAACAACAAAAATTAAGTAGCGGAGAATATTTATACGAGTCGGTATTAGCACAAGTTGCTACTTGGGGAACTGCTGAACAAATCATGTTTGTAGTGGGAGCTACCAAGGCCCAAGAGCTTGAAAATATTCGTTCCATTATTCCGCATCATTTTTTATTAGTTCCAGGAGTAGGTGCACAAGGAGGTAGTTTAGCCGATGTGACTAAGTATGGCAAAAACGAATCGGTGGGTTTATTAGTGAATGCGAGTAGAGCCATTATTTTTGCAAGTACAGAAAATGATTTTGCTGAAAAAGCAAACGCCGCTGCCGAGGCCTATGCTACCGAAATGAAAGAGCTACTTTAAAAGACCTAGTTTAATAATTGTACATTTTCTCCTTCTGTCTTTGCAATAAAAATAGTGGCGGCACTATTGCCAATGATATTCGTTATCGCTCTTGCCTCACTCATAAATTTATCTACACCTAATAAAAAGGCCAGGCCTTCAATGGGAATTTTCTGCAAGGTGGCTAGGGTAGAAGCAAGTACAATAAATCCACTTCCTGTAACGCCTGCAGCTCCTTTAGAAGTGAGCATTAAAATAAATATCATAGTGACTAATTCTGCTGTGCTTAATTGAACATTGTACAATTGTGCAATAAAAATGACAGCCATGGATAAGTATATAGAAGTGCCATCTAAATTAAATGAATAACCCGTGGGTACTACTAAACCTACTACCGATTTTGAACAACCCATCTTTTCTAATTTATTCATAAGCGAAGGCATCGCTGGTTCTGAAGATGAAGTCGCAAATACAATTAATAACTCTTCTTTAATATTTTTAATAAGTTGCCAAATAGATAAATTATAATACTTTAATAATAAGCCCAGTATTACAAAAATAAATAGGGCCATGGTTAAATACATGGTGGCCATTAATTTACCCAATGGAATTAAACTAGCTAAACCATACTTGCCTACCGCAAAGGCCATGCCTCCAAAAGCAGCAATGGGGGCTAGATACATAACATATTTTAAACCTATAAAAACATAATGCGTTATCCTGCCTAATATATGAATGTATTTTTCTTTTTTGTTTAAGAAATTCAAGATTAAACCTACTATAATAGCTAACACTAATATTTGCAAATTGGCATTGGTTTTTATAATTGCCCATATATGAAAATCAGCAGAGGCAGTATATTTTGAAGGGTCTTGCATTTGAATGCCTTCTTTATTAATAGAGCCTGGCTTTAACCAAATTGCCACTATCACCCCAATAGCCAATGAAAGCGTACTTACTATTTCAAAATAAATCAAAGATTTTAAACCAATGCGCCCCACTTTTTTTAAATCGCCCATGCTGGCAATGCCTAGGGTGACGGTTAAAAAAATAATGGGGAAAGTAAATATTTTTATAATACTAATAAAGTGCTTGGAAAGGGGTTCGAGTTGAAGGGCTAGGCTAGGTGAGTAAATGCCCACTAATACACCCAAAATGATGGCTATTAATACGTAAAAACTTAAATGGGTGATAATCTTTCGCATCTTAATTTATTGTTATTGTAAATATACTTTTTTACTACTGTTTCAGTTATCTTTGCATTTGATTGTTTTCACAATAAACTAATTATTTATGGCAGTAAGAACCGATTTATTTGAGTCTCCCGATTATTTTCAATTAGATGAATTATTATCTGAGGAACATTTGATGGTGAGAAAAGCGGTGAGAGATTATGTCAAAAAAGAAATTTCACCCATTATAGAAGACTATGCACAACGTGCAGAATTTCCTTCTCAAATAATAAAACAATTAGGAGATATGGGTTGCTTTGGTCCCACTGTACCTGCTGAATATGGCGGGGGTGGTTTGGACTATATTAGTTATGGTATCATGATGCAGGAATTAGAAAGAGGGGATAGTGGTGTGAGATCTACTGCAAGTGTGCAAGGTTCACTCGTTATGTTTCCAATTCATGCCTATGGTAGTGAAGCACAAAAACAAAAGTACCTTCCAAAATTAGCATCTGGTGAATGGTTGGGTTGTTTTGGATTAACAGAACCAGATCATGGGTCTAATCCATCAGGTATGTTAACCAATATCAAAGATGCTGGTGATCATTTTATATTGAATGGTGCAAAAATGTGGATCAGTAATTCCCCCTTTGCGCAAGTAGCTGTGGTATGGGCGAAGAATGAAGCAGGAGAAATCGTATGTGTTATTGTTGAAAGAGGAATGGAAGGATTTTCAACACCCACTACACATAATAAATGGAGTTTACGTGCGAGTGCAACTGGAGAATTGGTTTTTGATAATGTGAAAGTACCTAAGGAAAATATTTTACCCAATGTTAAAGGATTAAAAGGACCATTGAGTTGTTTGAATAAGGCAAGATTTGGTATTGCATGGGGTACAATCGGTGCTGCAATGGATTGTTATGATACTGCTTTAAGATATAGTAAGGAGCGCGTTCAATTTGGTAGACCTATTGGCGGATTCCAATTACAACAAAAGAAATTGGCAGAAATGATAACCGAGATCACCAAAGCGCAATTACTTGTTTGGCGTTTGGGCGTATTGATGAATGAAGGTCGTGCCACTGCTGCTCAAATTAGTATGGCTAAAAGAAATAGTTGTGAAATGGCTACTAATATTGCAAGAGATGCAAGACAAATGTTAGGCGGCATGGGTATCACAGGAGAATATTCTGTGATGCGTCATATGATGAACTTAGAGAGTGTAATTACTTATGAAGGCACACATGATATTCATTTGTTAATTACCGGAATGGATATAACAGGATTCAACGCATTTACATAGTATTGTTCAATAAAGAAAAACTGGTTAATGGCTGCCGATAAAATATTTTTAATTGGGATGATGGGTTCGGGCAAATCTTATTGGACACAAAAAATGGCTAAGTGGAATAAATGCGTGGGCTACGATTTAGACAAGTTGATTGAGATGAATGAGGAAAAAACAATTACCGAAATTTTTAATGAAGACGGAGAAGATTATTTTAGAAAAGCAGAAGCGAAAATTTTAAGATGGTTTAAGGAGAAGAAAAAATTTATCATTGCTACAGGGGGCGGTACGCCTTGTTTTCAGGAGAATATGCATTGGATGAAAAAAGAAGGTATTGTTATTTGGTTGGATGAATCGCTAGAGGTATTAGTCAAAAGAGTAAGCTCCGAAAAAGCAGATCGTCCTTTGATAGCCAATCTTTCAGAAAATGAACTTGCCGCTTTTTTAGAACAAAAATTAGTGGAAAGGCATGCTTTTTATGCGCAAGCTCATTACCGATTAACCAGCGATCAAATCAATGAATCCGGATTGAAAAAATTAATGGCAAAACATGTATCGTAAAATATTAATCTGGGGCTTAGTATTTTCTTTATTCGCACTGGTATTGGGGGCCTTTGGAGCACATGCCTTAAAAGCATTCGTCAGCCAAGATAAATTACAAATTTTTGAAACAGGGGTGAGGTATCAATTCATGCATGCATTCGCATTAATGGGCTTATCTCTGTATGGCAGTTTGCAAGTAGTGAAACAAAAAGCGCCCATAGGCCTAGGATGGTCGGCTCATTTTTTTATAGTAGGGGTTTTCCTATTTAGTGGATCCTTATATGCATTAACTTTTCTTTCTTTTACAACCTATCCATGGGCTCGTTTTTTGGGACCTATTACACCTTTGGGCGGACTTTGTTTTATGCTAGGTTGGGTATTTTGGATAAGGGCTGTTTATTTAGATAAAGTGGATAAGTAGGCCCTGCTATTTTCAATTTTACACATTTGCTCAAATTCCTTTTTCGTCCTATACAGATAACTTATATTTGTTACCATGGCAAATACCCTAAAAAGTAAAAAACAATCCAAGATAAGCGAGGAGAATTTAAATCCTGATAAAGAAGCAGATGTATCGGTGACGGATGTAGTGAAAGATGAAAGAACCTCCAAAATTATGGGGGCAATAAGTTTACTCATTACCTTATTTCTATTTGTGGCTTTCACTTCTTATTTATTTACTTGGCAGGAGGACCAGGACATGGTCCAATTATGGCGCACGCATTTATTTTCTATCAACGATTTAAAAGTAAATAATTTAATGGGCTATATAGGTGCATTTGTTGCCTATCAAATTATGTTCAACGGATTTGGTTTAGCCGCTTATTTATTTTGTTCTTTCTTTTTTGTATTAGGGGTGAATTTATTTTTTACTAAAACTATTTTTAGTTTATGGCGCAATATTAGGTATGTGATTTTGGGCTTACTTGTTATAAGTACTTGCTTAGCCTTTGTTACAGCAGGTGCTCATTTTTCTTGGGGAGGCGCACTAGGAGAATACAGTAGTAGTTGGTTAATTAAATGGATTGGAAGTTTTGGTACGGGCGCTTTATTACTAGTAGCGGGCTTTAGTTATTTTATTTGGAGGTTTAACCCTAGTTTTAATGTACCTAGTTTTAATTTCTTACTACCAAAGAAAAAAGAACCTAAATATGTAGGGGATGAAATAGTTGATACCGATGAGACCGCTGTCAAACAAGAATGGGATTTAAATGCAACTGAGCAGCCGAATCTAGGAGGCAATAAATTAAATAACGAGTCTTTTGATGAATTAAGTTTGGAATCTGAAAAAGTATTAGAGCCGCAAGTTTTATCAGCAGCATTAACACCAACACTCATTGATACAGAGGAGCCAGCCATAGTGAATGAAATTATAGAAGCGCCTGTGCCTGCTATTGAAAAAATAAATATTGAAGATTTTAACGGTGAATTATTAGAGGACCTTGATTTAGAAATTAAACCAGTAGCCAAAGAAGTCATTGTACCCGTTGGAGCTATAGGGACAGCCTACGATGCTACCTTGGATCTAAAAAATTATAAGTACCCTTCTATTAATTTATTGGAAACGCATGGCTCTGAAAAAATTGTACAAGACCCTGAGGAATTAGAGACGCATAAGAACCAAATTATTGCGACACTAAAAAATTATGATATTGCCATTCAGCGCATAGCTGCCACAGTAGGGCCTACCGTTACTTTATATGAAATTGTACCAGCCCCTGGTGTGCGCATTAGTAGAATTAAAAATTTAGAAGACGATATTGCTTTAAGCTTGGCTGCATTAGGTATTCGTATCATTGCACCTATTCCTGGCAAAGGAACTATTGGTATTGAAGTGCCCAATATTAGAAAGTCGGTAGTGAGTATGAAAACCTTACTTGCTAGTGAGAAATTTCAAAATAGCAAGTTCTCTTTACCTATTGCTATTGGTAAAAAAATTGACAATGAAAATTTCATCGTTGACTTAGCCAGTATGCCTCACTTATTAATGGCAGGGGCAACGGGTCAAGGTAAGTCGGTGGGCTTGAATGCTATCTTGGTATCCTTATTATATAAGAAGCATCCATCACAATTAAAATTTGTTTTAGTAGATCCTAAGAAAGTGGAATTAAGTTTGTACCGTGTTATAGAAAAACATTTCTTAGCAAAACTACCAGGAGAACAAGACGCCATAATTACAGATACTAAAAAAGTAATCAATACACTCAATGCTTTATGTATTGAGATGGACAACAGATACGATTTATTAAAAGAAGCAGGTTGCAGAAATATTAAAGAGTACAACGATAAATTTACAGCCCGTCGTTTGAATCCGGAAAAGGGTCATCAGTTTTTACCTTTTATTGTTTTAGTAGTAGATGAGTTTGCCGATTTAATTATGACAGCGGGTAAAGAAGTAGAAATGCCTATTGCACGTTTAGCGCAGTTAGCAAGAGCGGTGGGTATACATTTAATTATTGCTACACAGAGACCAAGTGTAAATATTATCACAGGAACCATTAAAGCCAACTTCCCCGCTCGTATTGCTTTTAAAGTATCTAGTAAAATAGATAGTAGAACTATTTTAGATGCAGGAGGTGCCGAGCAATTAATTGGTAAAGGCGATATGCTGGTAAGCTATAATGGAGAAATTACGCGTTTGCAATGTGCTTTTGTAGACACTCCAGAAGTAGACCGTGTTTGTTCTTTTATTGCCGATCAAAAGGGCTATCCTCAAGCATTTTTATTGCCAGAGTATGTGGATGAAAAAGAAATGGATGCAGGTAATTTTGATTCAGGGGCTAGGGATGTACTCTTTGAAGAAGCAGCCAGACTTATTGTAAGTGCTCAAATGGGTTCCACTTCCTTAATACAACGTAGAATGAAATTGGGCTATAATAGAGCCGGTAGGGTAATGGATCAATTAGAGTCGGCAGGACTGGTGGGTCCAAGCCAGGGTTCTAAGCCTAGAGAGGTTTTATACAAGACGGAGGCCGATTTAAACACTTTTTTAAAGAATCTCGATTAAAAACTAAGTTCTAAGCTTGATTGCCTTAGTTATTTGTTTAAAAATTACCTTAAAATTATCATTCACTTAGATATCGATTCTTTATTTTTGTCCATACCGAATGAAACAATAACTAGCATACTATGAGAATCCCCTTCATTTTTCTCGCATTTTTTGTCTGTTTATCGACATTTGCTCAAAAGGACCCATCCGCCAAGATTATTTTAGACCAAATTGGGGCCAAAGTGAAGAATTCTAAAGGCATACTAGTGAGCATACAAATGGTTTCCAAGAATAGCCAGGGTAAGGCAATGGGCACCAAGCAGATAAGTCTTAAGATGAAGGGAGATAAGTATTATCTAAAACAAGGGCTGATGGAAATTCTTTGTGATGGTCTAATTATCTACAATTTTGACGGTGTAAATAGTATTTCAAAGTCCAGTGTATCGGAGTCGGATCAAACCCTAAGCCCTCAAAAATTATTAGCAGGTAACTACGATAAAGACTTCAATTACAGTCTTTTAGGTCAAACAGCTTCAAATGCTACCATTGAGCTTATTCCAATAGATAAGCGTAAGAGTTTTCAAAAAGTAACCCTTGTGGTAGACAAGAAAAAATCGGCCCTTTCTTCGGCCTCCATATTAGATAAAAGCAACAATAGCACCCTTGTAAAAGTCATGACTATTAATTATACAGCTGTTTTAGCCGATAATTTATTCCTCTTCAATAGGGCCAAATACCCAAAAAACGTGGAAATTTTTGATTGATTTACGCCTTTTTACACGTATCTTCGCAGCCGAAATAAAAAAATAAAACCGTAGTTAATAGTTAACTACAAAAAAAGAAGTTTTACAATGGCTATATTAACATCAGAAAAGAAAGCAAACATTTTTGCTGAATTTGGCGGAAAAGCAACAAACACTGGTTCAATTGAAGGACAAGTTGCTCTATTAACCGAGCGTATTGCGCACATTTCAGGTCACCTGAAAGCAAACCACAAAGACCATTCAACTCAAAGAGGTTTAATGCAATTAGTGGGTCAGCGTAAGCGTTTATTGGTTTATTTACAAAAACATAACCTAACGGGTTACCGCGCACTAATTGAAAAATTAGGCTTAAGAAAATAATCA
>JBEIIN010000083.1:0-7569 GCA_040380795.1 Sediminibacterium sp.
ATATTTTTTAGAATAATTCAATTAACGACCATTAAAAAAATACTAGTCACTTTATTATTGGTAAGCCTTACTTTTCATTTTGTAATGGCACAAACCGGTGAAGTGATCATCACAAAGAAAAATCCAAAAGAAAATGCGCCTGCAGTAGTCATTGGTACTGATGGTAAAACACCATTGTATATACTAGATGGAAAAATTGTAACAAGCATTAATGATATTGCACCTAATGATATTGAAAGCGTTAGTGTATTAAAAGGCGCCATGGCTACAAAAAAATACGGCGAAAAGGCAGCTGATGGCGTGGTTGAGATTGTCAGTAAAAAGAATGCAAAAAAAGAGGTGACAAATAATTCACCAAAAAACTCATCAAGTGATTCTACTAAAGTAACTGTAACCATTGACGGAGATAAGAAAGGTAAAGTAAAAAAAGATATGGATGTAAATATGACGGTGGTAGTAGATGGTAACAAAGTAACCATTAATGGAAAAGAAGTGAACGAGAATGATCCTCGCTTACAAATAGAAGGAAAAGGTAATAAACGTATTATCTTAAGGAAGTTAGATAAGCAACCAAGAATAATAGTAGAGGGTAGACCCCTTAATAGTCTTGACTTTGGTAAAGGTCTTGAATTAGATGGGGATATCATTATTAATGAAAATGGGGAAGATAATTTTGATATGATTGTGCCTAATCAAACAAAAACGAATGAAGCTTTTTTAGGGGTTGTTACAGAGCAAACCGAAGAAGGTGCTAAAGTGAATCAAGTAAGTGATGAAAGCCCTGCAGCAAAGGCAGGACTAAAAGAAGGCGATATTATTACTAAAGTAAATGATATAAAAATTGATGGCCCCGCTTCTTTATACGATGCTATTGGAAAATCTAAACCAGAAGATAAAGTAACCATTAGTTACATTAGAAGCGGAAAAACAAATACCCTGGTGGCAAGTTTAGCAAAGAATAAAAATACCATGCAGTATTATAATTTCAGCAGTCCTGAGGGACAAGGCGGACCTAGTTTTGATATTACACCCAAACAATACTTTGATCCCAATACTAGAAAATTACAACCAGGTCAAAGAGGATTTAGTTTTATACCTAATTTCCCAGGCATGGAAGGTATGACCATACCTGGCTTTGAGAAAAAACCAAAGTTGGGTATTAGTATTGAAGATTTGGAAGAAGGGAAAGGTGTCAAAATTAAAGCTATTCAAGAGGGTTCTCCAGCAGATAAAGCTGGATTAAAAGTAGGTGATATCATTACAAGTATTGATAAAGATGAAGTCAAAGAGGTAAATGATATCAAAGGGCAATACTTTGAAGCAGGCCAGAGCATTAAAGTGGTTATCTTTAGAGATAAAGCTTCAAAAACAATTGAGGTTAAAATTCCAAAAAAAATAAATTCTGCAGATTTATAGAAAATACTAAAGTTGCTATTGAAAGCCTATCATATATTGATGGGCTTTTTTATGCCAAAGGCTTTTAAATTAGTACTTTTGCCTTATGGCAATCGGAGAAAAATATGAGGCAGTTATTGGTTTAGAAATTCATGCACAATTAGCAACAAAAAGCAAATTGTTTTGTGGAGATGACGCTTCCTTTGGAGCACCGCCCAATACCCATATTAGCCCTATCACTATGGGGCATCCCGGCACCTTACCCAAGACCAATGCCAAGGCCATTGAATATGCTATTCGCATGGGGCTGGCCTGCGGATCTAAAATTGCAAAGGATAATTATTTTGCACGTAAAAATTATTTCTACCCCGATTTACCTAAAGGTTATCAGGTATCACAACATACAACCCCTATTTGCGAAGGCGGTAACATTGCTATCCAATTACCTACTGGTGAAAAAATAGTAGAACTTAATAGAATTCATTTAGAAGAAGATGCGGGTAAAAGTATACATGATATTTCCGCCACCGATACTTTAATAGATTTAAACCGTGCTGGCACGCCCTTAATTGAAATGGTCACTGAGCCTTGTATTCATTCGGCAGAAGAAGCCTTTTTATTTGTAACAGAAGTAAGAAAGCTAGTGCGATGGATAGGTATTTGTGATGGCAATATGGAAGAAGGAAGTTTAAGATGCGATGCTAATATTTCCATTCGTTTGAAAGGCGCCACCACCCTAGGGACTAGAGTAGAAGTTAAAAATTTAAATTCTATTCGTAATATTAAAAAAGCCATCGAATTTGAAATTGATCGTCTTATTGAAATAACAGAAACAGGCGGCACCATCATTCAACAAACAAGAAGTTTTGATGCGAATAATGATACTACCTTTTCCATCAGAGATAAAGAAGATGCCAATGATTACAGGTATTTTCCCGATCCAGACTTAGCGCCCTTCCATTTAACAGATGTTTTTATTGAAAGCATTCAAAAAAAATTACCTACCCTACCCGCTACTTTAAAAAAACAATGGAAAATACAATATGATTTATCAGACTATGCCATTGATCAATTAGTAGAAGATAAAGAAGAAGCCGATTTTTATATAGAGTGGGCGGCTACATGCAAGCATTATAAAGCAATTGCTAATTGGATGGTTGGACCCATTAGAGCTGCCGTTAATGAAGGCAGTATTAGCTTTCAGCAACTTAGTAATCTTATACCCTATTTAGTAGAGTTAGTAGAATTAGTGGAAACGAATCAGTTAAGTTTTTCAGTAGCAAGCACTAGAGTGTTTAAAGAAATGATGGCAAACCCAGGCTCACCCAAGGACTATGCTACCAGAAATAATTTATTACAAACAGGGTCTACAGACGAAATAGAAAAATGGATTGAGGAGGTTTTAGCGAATCATCCTGAAAAAGTAGCAGAATATAAGAAAGGTAAAAAAGGACTTTTAGGTTTATTTGTAGGCGAAGTGAAGAAAATAAGCAAGGGCAAGGCGGATCCAAAAATGACCACTGTTTTATTAGAACAAAAATTGACTTAATTTAGTAACTAGATACTAGTCACTTCATTTGTGGTAGCACTGAATAGAAAATAGAACTTGAAAATAGAAATTAAAAAAATAAACAATGAATATTAAAAACTTATTAGCCTGCCTAGCTGCCATGATGATAATTGTAACAGGCTGTAAAAATAGTTCGAACGAGAAAAATTATACTATTTCTGGAACCATACTACATGCTGCTAAAGGAAAATTATTATTGCAAGAAGTACCTTATGGAGGCTTGCCAATTATTACTATGGATTCTACCACTTTAAATGAAGAAGGTAAATTTTCATTTCAGTTCATAGCCAAGCAAGAAGGTATTTATCGTATTGCCACTGAAAATGAAATGGAAATACTATTTATAAATGACGAAGAGAATATACAAATAAATGCAGATGCGAATAATTATCAATCCTATACTATTAAAGGATCTGCTACAAGTCAAGCCTTAATTAATTTTTTAATAGAATATCGCAAAAGGGATTCTTCATTGATGTCCACCATTTATAATTTAGATGCTTTGCAAAAACAAAATGGGAAGGATAGCACTATTTTTTGGTTACAAAAACAACGCGTTAGTAAAATAGACGATATTAATAAATTAGTGGGCAATATTATTAGTACTTCTACTAGTCCCGCTTTTGTATACTATACCTTAGGACTTAGCTTAAGATCCATGGAATCGGCGCAGGTACTAGCTTTAGCGAAGGCTGCTGCAGAAAAATTAAAAGCAGAGCCGCTTGCACAATTTGCCAATTTATTAAGCACACAAGTACAAGCCAATGCCAGAACCACTGCCATTGCTGTTGGAAGCATGGCTCCTGAAATTGCGCTGCCTGATGCCGATGGAAAAATAATTTCACTCACTAGTTTAAGAGGCAAGTATATATTGGTTGATTTTTGGGCTAGCTGGTGCGGCCCTTGTAGAGGCGAGAACCCTAATGTTGTAGTAGCCTACGAAAAATACAAGAAAAAGAATTTCACCGTATTAGGTGTTTCTTTAGATGATGATAAAGATAGTTGGCTAGAAGCTATCAAGGCAGATAAATTAAGTTGGCAACATATTAGCGATCTCAAAAAATGGGAAAGCATTGTTGTGAGCACTTATCAAATAGAAGGTATCCCTTTTAATATTTTAATTGATCCTACTGGAAAAGTTATCGCTACAGATTTAAGAGGCGACGCCTTACAAAATACCTTAGCTTCTATTTTACAATAAGATCTAATCTTGATTAGTAGCTTTTTATAATTACAGTAACTTTGTATAAGTAATTTTATTATACTTAAAAACTACCCTATTTTTAGTATAGATAGAATTTATTAACGCTGCTTAATAAATGTTTTGATTAAAGCAGGCAACAATATTAAATTGGTAAATGTACTTACCACTAAGGTGAGTGAAGTAAGCCATCCTAAAGCCTTGGTACCTCCAAAATCACTAAAGCAAAAGATGACAAAACCTGCCACCAGCACTAAAGAGGTATAGATAATACTAATGCCGGTATGTTTAATAGTTTGAATAAGTGTTGCATGCACATTATTCTGTAAACGAGGAAGCTCCTGTTTATAGTTTACTAAAAAACGAATAGTTACATCAATCGCTATACCAAGGGCTACACTGAATACAAGTACTGTAGAGGGTTTTAAAGAAATACCTAACCATCCCATCAAACCCGCTGTAATAAGCAAGGGTACAATATTGGGCACTAAAGAACACATTAATATAGGAAAGGACCGGAATAAGAAAATCATACAAATGGCAATTAATAAAAAAGCCCAAAAGATAGACTCCCCTAATCCTCTTACAATAAAATTACTGCCTTCTAAAAAAGTAACACTACTACCCGTAATCTCTACCTTGTATTTACTCGTATCAAAAATAGCCTTTGTTGCACTATCTAGTCTTTGTAAAAACAAAGGCAGCTGAGCGCTTCCAATATCTTTCATATTCACACTCACCCTAGTTTCTCTTTTAGCGGAATCGATAAATTTTGATAATAACTGCGTGGGGCTTGTGCCTATTGTACTATTCGTTTTTTGAGTATCTGTTTTTAAATAAGGAGCCATGAATGCCATTTCTGTACCAGTAGGCACTGTATAGGCGTTCGAATCGCCATCATAAAAAGCTTGTTTGGCAAACTTAATACCTTCTAGTAAACCCAACGGCTTTCCCAACTCTGGTTGCGCTACTAAATACTGGTGCAATTCATCGATCGCTTCTAGTGGTTTAATAGAGCGCACCAATCCATTTTTTTTCTTGGTATCGATCACAATTTCTAAAGGCATTACCCCACCAGCTTCTTTTTCAAACCATTTTAAATCGGTGTATAATTTATCTTTTTTAGGCAGGTCATCTACAATAAAGGCTTCTTTCTTTATGCGCATTAAACCCATAATAGATACTACCACTAAAATACTGGTAATAGCAAATACCCATTTAGTATGCTGAAATGTCCACCTTTCTATTTTTAGCAATACTCTTTCTAAAAATTTATTTTCTAAATATTTTACATGCTTAGTACTTGGCGGCGCTAAATAAGTAAGCACTGGAGGTATAAACAAAAGACTAATTAAAAACAAGGCCATAATATTTAACCCCGATACCCAACCAAACTCTTTTAATAAAGGACTTTTGGTAAGCGCGAAAACAAAAAAACCAATGGCTGCTGTAATATTACAAAACAATGTAACAATACCCATCCTTCCTACCATTTGTTCAATGGCCTCTTGTTTGTTCTTTGATTCCTTATAAGAAGTGTGGTATTTATTTAAAAAATAAATACAATTAGGAATACCAATAACTACAATTAATGGAGGTATTAGTGCAGTGAGTAAAGTAATTTTCTGGCCTAATAAAACCATCGTGCCAAAACTCCATATAACGCTCATTACTACTACAGACAAGCTAAGTAAGGTGGCAGAAATAGATCTAAAAAATAAAAATAAAGTTATGGCCGATAACAACAAGGACCCTATTAGAAACCATAGCATTTCTTTTTTAATTCTATCTGCAAGTATGGTTCTAATATAAGGTAAGCCACTAATATGCACATCCAATTTTGTTTTCGTGGCAAATCCATCCAACTTAGATTGTAAATTTTTAATAATGGCCGATCTAGCGCCACTATTAATTGAATCTGGTAAAAAACTAATAGCCATTATATAAGCATTGCTACTAGGGTTATACATTAAGTTTTTATAAAAAGGAAGGCTCTCTAAAACCGCTCTATCTGCCGCTAAAGCAGTATCAGCGCTATAGGGCGCATTAAAAATTTTATGTGGCAAGAATTTACTCGCAGCGCTGTCTTTAACAATGGTATAGGCATTGGGCACACTCAATACCTCAGTGACGCCAGGTATAGTTTTGATGTCTTTTTGTAAGTCGGCTACTTGATTGAAAATTCCTGCTGTGAAAAATGAATCGGTCTGAAAACCTACCACCATTGTAGTGCCATCGACACCAAACTTTTTTACAAAATCTTGATAGATAACAAATTTTGGATTGTCTTCAGGAATGGCCTTGGTAAACTCATAACTAAGCTTGACTTGTATTGCAAAATAGCCCATGAAGACTGTGCTCAATGCTAAAAAAGTCAAAGCCGCTACTTTATACTTTACAATGTTCTTTCCTAATTGAAGCCAAGTCATAGTCTATAATTTAAAATTAGTTCACCCATAAAAACGCTGCTAATTGCGTGCCAAGTCCAATGACAAAACCTACTACTAGCTCTTTATTCGTATGATCACTTACTATCATTCTTGCACTCCATACTATGGCAGCGATTGCAACAGATACCACCACCCATGGCAAATTATTAATAGGATAAGTAAAGCTTACTAGTACGACCGCCGTTAATAAACCACTTACTCCCATTGTATGCAAACTCACTTTTATAAAATGATTCGCTGTAAGCCCAATGGCACTAGCAATAAAAATACCAAAGTAAAAATATTTTAAAGCCAAGGGTTGGTCTGCAAAATTTCTACTTAAATAATACATCCACCAATAGAAAAACATCACAATCACATAAGGGATAATTCTATCTTTCTGTGTTTTTAAAAAAATACTATCGCTAAATTTTAATCTCCACAATAAAAAAACAGCAAAGGCTGGGAAAAAAGCGGTTAACCAAAATACGCTAAATAATTTCATCTTTAATTGCCAGTCAGTAATACTTGCAAACTCAAAAGGTACAACTTGCATTAAATAAAGAAAAAAATAAGTAGGAATAAATAAGGGGTGTAATATATAAGACGCTAAATGAGCCAATATTTTTAAGAACCTCGGTGATTGATTTTCCATTATTCGTTTTAAGTTTTAGCTACAATTCTTTACGCAATCGAGCAACGGGTACATTTAATTGTTCTCTATACTTGGCAACGGTTCTTCTAGCAATATTATAGCCTTTTTCTTGTAACTGCTCTGTTAACTCGTCATCACTAAAAGGCTTATGCTTATCTTCCGAGTCCAAGAGCTCTTCTAAGATGGCTTTGACTTCCTTGGTACTTACTTCCTCACCAGAATCGGTGGTTAAAGATTCACTAAAAAAATATTTTAATAAGAAAGTGCCAAACTCCGTTTGAACATACTTGCTATTGGCTACCCTACTTACTGTAGAAAC
>JBEIIN010000084.1:0-7351 GCA_040380795.1 Sediminibacterium sp.
CAGTAGTATTCATCAACGGAGAAGATGTGATGGCTGTCGAAACCGCGGCGATACAACTCCCAAAGGGCGAGCGCACGGCCGGTGCGTCCGTTGCCATCGATCCCGTTTGGGCGAATTGGCCCATGGGGGGCACTTGGGCATCGACACATTTATGGGAACATTATTTATTTACCAAAGACCAAACATTTTTAGAACAGAAAGCCTATCCATTAATGCGTGGGGCTGCAGAATTTTGTTTAGCCTGGTTAGTAAAAGATAGCAGTGGAAAATTCATTACTTCCCCTTCTACTTCGCCAGAAAATACTTTTAAAATGCCGAATGGCTATGTGGGGTCTACTCTTTACGGAGGCACTGCCGACCTTGCTATGATTAGAGAATTATTTTTAGATGTACTTGCTGCACAAAAAATTTTAAAAAACGATAATGATTTTGCTACTAAAATAAATACGGCATTAAATAATTTACATCCTTATAAAGTAGGCAAGGCGGGTAATTTACAAGAATGGTATTATGATTGGGAAGACAGCGATCCTAAACATCGTCATCAATCTCATTTATACGGATTGTATCCTGGTACTCATGTAACGGTGGACAAAACACCCTTGATTGCAGCAGCTGCTAAAAAAACTTTAGAAGTAAAAGGAGATGAAACCACAGGTTGGTCCAAAGGTTGGAGAATTAATTTATGGGCAAGATTAAAAGACGGAGACCATGCGTATAAGATGTATCGTGAATTGTTGAAATACGTATCTCCAGATGAAACCAAAGAAAATTATACCAATGCAGGGGGTACTTATCCTAATTTATTAGACGCCCACCCTCCTTTTCAAATAGATGGCAATTTTGGGGGAGCGGCAGCTGTGGCTGAAATGCTAGTACAATCTAATGAGGAGATGATCACGCTTTTACCAGCCCTTCCCAAGGCATGGGCAACGGGCGCTGTCAAGGGATTGAAGGCAAGAGGCAACTATGAAATTGAAATGACTTGGACAAATAGTCAAGTAACCAATCTTACAATAAAATCAAGCACGCAACCCACTGCTAAAGTTTTGATGAATGGGAAAATTCAAATTATAAAAACAAGTAAATAATTCGCTACTATTATTAACTTTAGCAAAACAAGAATATGTCTTTGAACTTGGGTAGAACGGAGTTTGGTGATCCTGCAAATAAGGGAAATGTATTATCAGTATCAGCCGCTCATGAATTATTTAATGCATGGGTCTTGAATCCTAAGTTGCAGCTACACATGAAGCAAGTAGCACATTTAATGAAATGCTGGGCTAAAGAAAAAGAAAATTTAAATGAAGCCGATCAATGGCGCTGGGAAATGGCAGGGCTATTACATGATGCCGATTGGGATCAGTGGCCCGAGCTACATTGTAAAAAAATAATTGAATACTTAGAGCAAGAACAAATAGATCCAGAAATTATCAGAGCCATTGCTTCGCATGGACCTATTCATTTTGGCGTAGAACCCGTTACGCAAATGGATAAAATGTTATATGCTTTTGATGAACTTTCAGGTTTAATGCACGCTTATTCTTTAATGCGACCAGAAGGCTATAATGGCATGGAATTAAAAGGCGCTAAAAAAAGAATTAAAGACAAAGCCTTTGCTGCCAACGTTTCTAGAGATGATATTGACGATGCTTGCAAAAGAGCCAATATCGAATTAGATATGCTGATTCAATTTATAATGGATAGACAAGCGAATGCTTCTTTATAAAAAGAAAACAAAATAATTTTCTTAAAATAGTATACAATTAAAAAAATAAATAATTATAAAATGCGCAAATATCTTTCTTTTTTATTCATTGCACTAGTCTCACAAAGTTTGCTAATCGCACAAACAGTACCAAGTCCGAAATCACATTTTGGATTTAATATTGGTGACAATTATCAATTGGCCACTTTTACACAAACAGAAGCCTACTTAAAAAAACTAGCAGCGGTTTCTAAAAAAGTAAAACTACAGGTGATTGGAAAAACAGAAGAAGGCCGCAACCAATATATGGCCATTGTTTCCGATCCTAGCAACTTAGCCAATTTGGAAAAGTATAAAACTATTTCTCAAAAATTAGCGCATGCAGAAAATATAAGTGTAGCAGAAGCGACGCAAATGGCCAATGAAGGAAAGGCGGTCGTATGGATAGATGGTGGCTTACACGCCACGGAAGTAGTGGGGATACATCAATGGATTGAATCTATCTATCAATTAATTACAAGAACGGACGATGAAACAAAACGCATTTTAAAGTCGACTATTATTTTATTTGTACACGCCAATCCCGATGGACAAGAATTAGTGTCGAATTGGTATATGAGAAATAGCGATACTTTAAAAAGAGCTACTTCAAGTTTACCTCGCTTGTATCAAAAATATATTGGCCATGATAATAACCGTGATTTTTATATGACCAATATGCAGGAATCAAAAAACATGAGTCGTCAACAATATATAGAATGGATGCCTCAGGTTTTATACAATCATCATCAAACAGGTCCTCCAGGTACAGTGGTGGCGGGCCCTCCTTATCGTGATCCATTCAATTATGTATATGATCCATTATTAATGACGGGTATTGATGCATTAGGTGCAGCGATGAGTTCTCGTTTAAATGGAGAAGCTAAACCAGGGTATACGATGAAATCAGGTTCAGTCTATTCTACTTGGTGGAACGGCGGATTAAGAACCACTGCTTATTATCATAATATTATTGGACTACTTACAGAAATTATTGGTAACCCAACCCCTTCCAATATTCCATTAGTGGCTCAAAGATTAATCCCCAATAGCGGCACGCCTTTTCCTATTACTCCACAGAAATGGTATTTTAGAAATTCAATTGATTATTCTGTGTCTTTAAATTATGCCGTATTAAACTATGCCAGTAGATACAAAGAAGAATTGCTTTTGAATATATATAGAATGGGTAGAAATAGTATTGAAGCTGGAAACAAAGATAGCTGGACTTTATATCCTAAAAGAGCAGATGCAGTAACAGAATTATTAAAGACAGAAAAACTAACAGGCAGGATTGATTCTTTTCAAACAGCAATATTTAATAAAGTATATAAAAATCCGGCGAATAGAGATGCCAGAGGCTATATCGTAACAGCGAATCAAACGACTACGGCCATAGATTTTATTAATATTTTAATTCAAAGTGGGATTAAGGTGGAAAAAGCGACTGCTAATTTTTCGGTAGCTGGTAAAAATTATCCAGCGGGTTCTTATATTGTAAAAACCAATCAAGCCTTCAGACCACATGTTATAGATATGTTTGAACCACAGGATCATCCTAATGATTTTCAATATCCAGGTGGCCCTCCTATAAGACCTTATGATGCAGCCGGTTGGACCCCTGCATTTACTATGGGTATTGAGTTTGACCGCGTCCTAGATGATTTTAATGGACCTTTTGAAACCATTGCTTATGGATCGATTCAAAAACCAGTAGGTAAAATAAACGCAGGCACAGAATCAGTAGGCTACAGTTTTTCTACTAAAGAAAATGCCGCCTATTACGCGATAAATATACTGTTGAGCATGGGCCAAGAAGTGTATAAAAATAAAGATCAATATTTTATAGCCGTGAATAAGACTAGTAATAATAAAGTGCAAGAAGCTATTGAAAAAATAAGTGCTGAGAAGGGTGTTGTATTTAATAGTGTTAGTGCTAAGCCAGCTAATATGAATGATAAAATTATGCCGCAAAGAATTGCTTTATGGGATAGATATGGTGGGTCTATGTCTTCAGGATGGGTTAGATGGATTTTTGAAAAGTATCAATTTCCTTTCCAATTAATTTATGCAAAAGAAATTGATGCAAGCAATTTAAAAGATAAGTATGATGTCATTGTTTTTGTAGAAGGAGCAATCCCCTCTTTAAAACTAGAAGCAGGAGGTGGATATGAAGAAAGAGAACCCAAAGGGGAAGATATTCCTGAAATCTATCAAGCGACTTTAGGAAAAATTACTGCAGAAAAATCGATCCCTGCTTTAAAGGCATTCTTACAAAATGGTGGAACCATTATTACCATTGGTTCTAGTGCCAACCTAGTTTATCACTTAAACCTACCTGTTCGCAATGCTTTAGTGGAAATGGTTTCAGGCAAAGAGAAAACATTACCTGGTGAAAAATTTTATATTCCTGGATCAGTGATGCAAATAACATTAGACAATGAGTATAAAGCCAACTGGGGTATGCAAAAAACTGCAGATGTATACTTTAGTGCTAGCCCCGTATTTAAATTATTACCAGACGCCATTGCAAGAAAAGAGTTAGTGCCTTTAGCCTGGTATGCTTCTGATAAAACATTAAGAAGTGGATGGGCCTTTGGCCAATCTTATTTACAAGATGGTGTTGCAGCCTTTGAAGCAAAAGTGGGTAGTGGTAAACTATTTGTGTACGGACCTGAAATTACATTTAGAGCACAAACACATGGTAATTATAAAATGCTTTTTAATCAATTGTATAAATAAAGCATGCAAAAAAATATTGCAATAGTATTAATGGGTGTGTCTGGTGTGGGTAAAACTACTATTGGCTTAGCACTATCAACAGCAGCAGGCATTCCTTTTTTTGATGGAGATGATTATCATAGTTCATCGAATCGTGATAAAATGGCAGCAGGCATAGCACTATCTGATGAGGACAGAACGGATTGGCTATTAGCTTTGCAAGGTGTAATAGAACATGCGCTACTTAAGGGTAATTGTATTTTGGCTTGCTCTGCTTTAAAAAAAGCACACCGCGCTATTTTAGAAAAAAATAGTAATGCTATACATTTTGTTTATTTAGAAGGGAGTAAAAATTTAATTGAACAAAGATTAGAAAGTAGAATTGGACATTATTTTCCTGCTAGTTTATTAGCTTCACAATTGGAAACACTAGAGCCACCTGAAAATGCTTTTACTGTTTCTATTACCCAAAGCCCTTCAGCCATTGTTGAAATGATTATGAAAACATTATTAAATCAAAATACTAGCAAGGCTGCAATAGGCCTGATGGGCCTAGGGGTGATGGGTAAGGCCTTGACGCAAAATTTTGTACGTAATGGTATTAGTGTTTCTGTGTATAATAGAGAATTAAAAGGAGTAGAAGAATCGGTGGCTAAAAATTTTGTACAAAGTTTGCCTCTATTAAAAGACACGCAAGCTTTTTGCGATTATACTTCCTTTATTGATTCGCTACAAAGCCCTAAAAAAATATTTTTAATGATTGAAGCAGGAGTGGCTACGGAGGCGGTTTTAAGCGAATTATCCATTTTATTAAAAAAGGGCGATATCATTGTTGATTTAGGGAATACCTATTATAAAGAAACTGAAACGCGCATTCATCATTTTGCTACAAAAGGGATTCATTTAATAGGCGCTGGTATTTCTGGAGGAGAGCAGGGCGCACTGAATGGCGCGAGTATAATGCCTAGTGGTAATAAGGAGGCCTATGGGCTAGTGGCCCCTTATTTAAATTGTATTGCTGCAAAAGATAAAAACAACCAAGCCTGTTCTACTTATATTGGAGAAGGCGGCACTGGCCATTTTGTTAAAATGGTGCATAATGGAATTGAATATGCCGAAATGCAATTACTTGCTGAAATATATGGATTAGCAAGGGCTGCAGGAAAAACCCCTTCTGAAATTGCGGATATGCTTAGTTCTTGGAAACAAGATAAGCTAGATAGTTTTTTATTAAATGCAACAATTAATATTTTAAATACCAAAGAAGGGAATGAGTGGTTAATAGATAAAATTGTAGATGTTTCTGAAAGCAAGGGTACGGGCACTTGGGCTACCAATGCTTTAACCAATGCGGCTATTCCCGCTAGTTTAATTGCGAACGCTTTATATGCAAGACAAATTTCGAGTTATAAAAATTTACGCGTTCAATTAGAAAAAAAATATCCAAGCAAAAAAGAAGTCATTACAATAAATGAAGCCTCTTTAAAAAATGCATATCATTTTACAAAAATGATTATTCACTTTCAAGGTTTCTGGTTATTAGATGAATTTTCAAAAAATCATCACTGGAACTTGAATTTGAGTGAGATTGCTAGAATATGGACAAAGGGCTGTATTATTCAATCCGACTTAATGGAAACCCTGGTACCCATTTTAAAAACAACACCTACTATTCTTTTAGATACTAGTATTGCTGACCAAATAAAAAATACAGCACCCGCTGCTACAGAAATAGTTATCAAAGCTTTAGAAAATAAAATAGCCACAGCTATTTTATCGGATGCCATTCAATTTTTTAATGCAATAAGCACGGCCCATTCAACGGCTAATTTAATTCAAGCACAAAGAGACTACTTTGGGGCACATACGTTTTTAAGAATAGGTGCAACGGCTAAAGAGCACTATGCATGGGGTTCTTAGCACAACACCCAGTTTTCTTTGAATTAAAAAAAAATGATGCATGTATGATTCCCTAATTTTACTACTTTTGATGACTGCTGCTTTCATCTTACATTTTAAATCTTCATTATTTTGAAACCTATTTATTGTTTTGCTCAAAATCAAATTAGCTTAATTGAAAATGCAGGCGTTCCTGTAGGAGATTTACTCGTGCAAAGAGGCTATGGTATTTTTGATTATTTAAGAGTGGCGAATAACAAACCACTATTTATTGAAGCGCATCTAGACCGTTTATTTAATTCAGCAAAGATTATGCGATTAACTATTACGCAATCTAAAGAAGAGATCAAAAAAATTGTAGCGGACTTAATTGAAAAAAATAATATTCCTTTTTCAGGCATACGTTTAATTATAGCAGGTGGCGATGCGCCCGATGGCTACACGATTACAACGCCTCATTTAATTATAATTCAGCAACCACTAGAGGCACCTCCTACTCAAATGGCTACTAAGGGCATTCATCTAGTAAGTCATTTTTATCAAAGACAATTAGCAGAAGTGAAAACCACCGACTACTTAATGGCCGTTTATTTACAACCTTGGATGAAGAGTGTAGGAGGCGATGATATTTTATATTATAATAATGACAGCGTTAGCGAGTGCCCTAGGTCTAATATATTTATGATCAGTCAGGATAATACTATTGTCACACCTGCAAACAATATGTTAAAGGGAATTACACGAAAAAATATTATTGTAGTGGCCGAAGCCCATCATTTGAGAATAGAACAGCGCGATATTAGTCTAAGTGAAATGAAGAAAGCCAAGGAGGTTTTTATAACTAGTTCTACTAAAAGAATTACTCCCGTTGCTGGCCTAGATGAGCAAAAATTTAACCTTGAGAATTCAAATTCTTTAAGCGCCCAACTATTTGGCCATTTATTGGCCTTAGAAAACCAATAATTTCACTACTTATTTCATCGA
>JBEIIN010000085.1:0-7295 GCA_040380795.1 Sediminibacterium sp.
AAGCCAATATCTCTTCCTACAATTGAGGGAGATTTAATCCACTAAATTATGGGTATTTTTTACTCATAAAACGCTTTATCCTAGCTCATTTTTAGGGAACGAAGGTAATTATAAGCTTGTAAAAAAGGCCAGGCTTGCTTTGGTTTGAGTAATAGGGGATAAGTTCGTAAAAACTAAGCTTGGGGCTGGTCTGTATCGCCGAAGAACTTCTTCTGAAAGATAAACAAGGTAATGACCCCGGTGCTAATGGATACATCGGCAAAATTAAATACAGGTCGGAAAAATTCAAATTCCTCCCCTGCCCAAATAGGGAACCAACTAGGAAAATGTGCATTTTGAATAAGGGGGAAATAAAACATGTCTACTACCTTCCCATGTAAAAAACTACCATAGCCGCCACCTACAGGAAATAAATGCGCTACCATGGTCGTATAAGGCATACTTGCTTCAAATAGTAGGCCGTAAAACATAGAGTCAATTAAATTACCTACGGCACCCGCATAGATTAAGGCAGCACAAAAAATAAAACCATTATGGTATTTCTTTTCAATAAAACCTTTAATTAAAAAAGTTCCCCAAATAACAGCAGCTAGGCGAAATAAAGTCAAGATAATTTTTCCAAAACCACCTCCAAATTTTAAGCCCCAGGCCATGCCTTCATTTTCTATAAAATGCAGTCTTGCCCATGAATCAATGATGATATGCTCTTCCCCAATAAAATAATTAAGCTTAATATAAAACTTAATAGCTTGATCGATAAATATAATGAGCGCAATAAGGATGGCTACTTTTCTCCCATTCATAGGTAATGTATAATATGGTGCAAATATAAGTTAGTTTTTAGGGAGCGGATGGTGAATTTTCTTTCTCTAATTTTCTTTTGTTAACGAAAATGGAATAAAAAATGGAACCAGTAATACAAAAAATAATAACCATCAAAGAAATTAAAACTTGTGTGTTTTTATCTAGCCATAAATTTACATAGTGTTCGCCCAACATTTTAATACCAATAAAAACTAAAACGATGGCAATACCTTGTTGTAAAAATTCAAACTGGTTCACAGCCCCTCTTAATAAAAAGAACAATGAACGTAGTCCTAATATGGCAAAAATATTAGAAGTATAAATAACTAAACTGCTTCTTGAAATACCCATTACCGCTGGAATTGAATCTAAGGCAAATACAATATCAATGGCTGCCAAAAGCACCACCACCACAAATAAGCTGGTATACAAAGGTTTATTATTATGGTCTTTAATGACAAACTTACCATCGCCATCGGTACTTCCAAGAGGTAAGAATTTCTTTAAGAATAAATATATTTTAGAGTGATGTGGATCGAAATTATCTTCCTGGTCTGCATTAAACATTTTGTAACCAGTATACATTAAGAAGGCGCCAAAAATATACAGCACCCATGCAAATTTAGCAACCAAGGCTACTCCCACTGTAATGAAAATGACTCTAAATAATATAGCGGCTAATATACCAATTAATAAAACCCTTGGTATATGTTTTTCTTTCACATTGAAGGAATTAAAAATTAAAATGAAAACAAAAATATTATCAATACTTAAGCTCCATTCCATTAAATAACCGCTCAAATACTCAAATGCTAATTTTTGACCTTCCTCTACCCACATAAACACAAAAAATGCAAGCGCTAACAATACCCATAAAAAAGTTTGGCGCAAGGCCTGCTTCATGGTAATGATTGCATTTTTTTTACTTAAAAAACCTAGGTCTAGAATTAGAGCAATAAGGATGACCACTCCAAAAACAAAATAAACTAATTGATCTGTTGTCATAGTATAAAGTTACAACATACTTACTAAATAGCAAATTGACGTTTCCGATACCCTGTCCATATTAAATAGAACAGCCCTAGTAGAAAAACTGGACCAAGGACTAAAATAAATTGAACTAGTACTCTATGCTCCTCTACTTTTTGACGATTTAATAAACGCAGTACTTGCTGCTTACTACGAGAAGCTAATAAACTGGTGGGTTCATTTAAATAAGCAATGGTATTGACAAAAAAATCATGATTGGCAAACTGGTATTCTTCATAAGGCATCATGCCCATGGGCAGTGGTCCTCTTTTTACATCCACTTGGTTGGTAAGTATATCCGCATCTGAAATAATGACTTGTTTGGAATTTGCCATCCCTTTTTCTAAATAGCCCTTACCAGTAGAGGCCTTGATACTGTCTAGCATTAGTGCAGAAACTCGATTAGAAAACAAGGAAGTAAATTTACCTTCTACTAAAACGGCTACGGGTAAATGATTTTTTTGAAAACTTTCCAACTCGCCTTCTTGTTTACCACTATTGATATCCACTACAGCAGGTGAACTGAGTATACGACTATTAGAATCGGTACTAAGTAAAATTGTTTTCTGAATACCTGCAACCGCAATGGTATCAATACTTGAAGGAAAATAAGATAATACTCTATCTATATTTTGAACAATAGGGTGCAGTTCATTGCCTTGTAAAAAAGGAAAATAAGGCCAAGGCATTCTTTGAATAAGGGGGCTACCGTCCTCCCCCTTGCCTACCACCATGGGTAGTTTAGCGCAATTTAAATCTTGCACTAAATTGGCATTTATTCTTACCCCATATTTAAAAAGTAAATCATCTATGGTTAAAGTTCTATCAATAGCAATATAAGCACCATTGGTTTTTTGCAAACTATCATATTCCGCCACTAATTTATCTAGGGCCCAAACTATATTGCCGCCTCCCATTACAAACTGATCTAATTTTAATTTATCGAGTTCAGTAAAAGCTTGGGTAGGCTTTACAATCAATAAGGTTTTAATTTTTTGCGGATTGGGAAAACCTTTTTTCAAATCAAATACAGCTAAATTATAGCTATGCATAATTGATTCTCCTAAATGATTCACCGTTAAATTCACCGGCTCCCCATTACCCGTCAAATAAGCAATATTTGGAACCACCGTTCTATTTAATAAATAAAGGGCTTGCGTAAATTTATATTCTAATAAAGAAACTGCCGCATTCGCAGTGGCCTCCATATCTTCTTCTGGAATATCTTTTACAATATTATAAGGCTTAAAATATTTTTTACTTGTTCTTAAATCAATCACTATAGGCGCCTGACCCTCCACTTCTATAAGTGCTCCTGGAATCATTAACTGGTCTACTCTTTTATCGGAAGGACCATTTTCAGTTTGTATTCTTTGTATAGGCAACCCTAATTTAGACAAGCTATCATAAAACTGGTACAAGGCATCATCTTTATACAATTCTCCAGGCACTTCAATAGCCCAGCTAATAGCTTTCGGATTAATTTGTTTAAATCGTTCAAGTAAATCTGCAGTGGCGAGGGCAATATTTTTATAATAAGGAGGTATATCTCCCCCTAAGTAAAGATGCACTCTTGCAGGCTTATTGATAGCTGCAATAATTTCTGTTGTGCTTTCATGTAAAGTATAACGCTGTTCTTTAGTAAGGTCTATTTGAAAATTATAAATAGAAAATAATACATTGAAGCTAATTAGAACAGCTACTGTAATAATATATTTTACTTTACCTTTTATATTCTCCATACTTCCAATGGCAAATAAAACTAGTATCGATAAAAAATAAATAATATCCTGGGCTGTCAGCAGTCCCTTACTCATATTGATATAGTGCGCCTCTAAACCTAGCTTGCTTATATAAAAATCGGTTCCATTTGCAAAAACGGGTATTAAACTTAGAAAATGAAAACCTTTGAATAGTAAAATACAAACCAAAATGGATACCAATAAAGACACCAAATTATTTTTGGTAATGCTACTTATGTAAATACCTATGACTGTATAACAAGCCGCTAAAAATAATAAACCAAAATAGGACCCAGCAGTAGCTCCAAAGTCTATTCCACCAACATCGCTTAAAGCATCTAAAGTAAACGCATACAATAAAGTAGGTAGAATGGCTACTAGTACAATGAATAAGTTTCCCAAAAACTTTCCTGCTACTAATTGAAGTGGGCTTATAGGTAAGGTTCTAATGATTTCATAAGTGCCTTGTTTATACTCATCCGAAAAACTATGCATGGTAATGGCCGGCACCAAGAGTAGTAAAAACCAGGGGGCAAAGTCGAAATAAGCTTGCAAGGAAGCATATCCAAAATCGAGTACATTAAAATTAGGAAGTACAAATAAAACAAGCCCATTCACGATTAAGTAAAAGCCAATGACTAAATAGCCTGTTAAGCCATTGAAATACTGCGCCCATTCTTTTTTACAAATTGCCCACATGGTTCAAAGCTACAAAAAAAATGCCCCGTGTTAACGGAGCATTCAATATTATAATAATCTTATGATCTATATGGTAGTCTATCCAAGGACTTGTTGAATTTAAACAGCAAAGCTTTCACCGCATCCACAACTTCTACTTGCATTGGGGTTATTGAAATAAAAGCCTTTTCCATTTAAGCCATCGGAAAATTCCAACTCGGTATTCACTAAGTATAAAAAGCTTTTTAAGTCGGTAACAATCTTAATTCCATTGTCTTCAAAGACTTGATCCATGGGCTTAATTTCATTGTCAAAGTCTAGTTTATAGCTTAAGCCCGAACAACCACCCCCAACGACCCCTACTCTTAAAAAATAACTAGCATCGCCAGTAACGCCCGCGTCTTGCATTAACTGCAATACTTTGGCCTTTGCCTTAGCACTTACATAAATAGAATTCTCTTGGGCTACTTCGCTCATAGGTAATTAATAGAAGACCTAAACTAAACGTGGCTTTGTTCAAATACTAATTCAGCCAATCCGTTTTTAACACGGAAATCGTTGATAGCTGCTTTAATTGCGTCTTCTGCTAATACTGAACAGTGAATTTTAACAGGAGGTAAGTTTAATTCCTCTACTAAATCCATGTTGTCAATTTTAACTGCTTCGTCAATTGTTTTTCCTTTTAACCACTCTGTGGCTAAAGAAGAAGAGGCAATGGCAGAACCACAACCAAATGTTTTAAACTTAGCATCGGTAATAAGACCCGTTGCTTCGTCCACTTGAATTTGCAAACGCATTACGTCTCCGCACTCTGGTGCACCTACTAAACCAGTACCTACACTTTTAGAGGCTTTATCTAATGTTCCTACATTTTTAGGATTAGAATAATGATCGATTACTTTATCTGAATATGCCATTTTATTTTTATTTTATATTTTCAAAATTATTAAAAAAATTCGAAACTAATGTTAAGCTTGTTTAAATGTATCCATTTGACAATGGATACATTAAACATTTCAAGACTCGAAACCTTCAGTTTCTCATCTTGCAATGTTTAATGATGTGCCCATTGAATTGCGTCAATGTCAATACCTTCTTTAAACATTTCCCAAAGTGGACTCATTTCTCTTAGTTTTAAAACGGTATCAGTTACCGCTTTAATCGTATAATCAATTTGTTCTTCAGTGGTATATCTTCCTAAACCAAAACGAAGAGAGCTATGTGCTAAGTCATCTCCTAAGCCTAATGCTTTTAAAACGTAGCTAGGCTCCAAAGAAGCCGATGTACAAGCTGAACCAGAAGATAAAGCGATGTCCTTGTTAAAGCCCATCATTAAACCTTCACCTTCCACATATTTAAAAGAGATATTACTTACATGTGGTAAACGGTGTGCTGGATTACCATTTACATAAGTCTCGTCAATTAACTTTAATGCGTTTTCTAATTTGTCTCTTAATTTTGAAACTCTTTCTGTATCGCCAGCCATATCTGTCTTTGCTATTTCTGCAGCTTTACCAAAGCCAACAATACCCGGAACGTTTAAAGTACCACTACGCATTCCTCTTTCGTGGCCTCCGCCATCAATTTGAGCAGTTACTTTTACACGTGGATTTTTTCTTCTCACGTATAAAGCGCCTACTCCCTTAGGACCATACATTTTATGTGCAGTAAAAGACATGATATCTATTCCGTCTGCAATAACATCTACAGGAATTTTTCCTACTGCTTGCACTGCATCTGTAAAGAAAAGCGCGCCATGCTTTTTAGCAATAGCTCCAATTTCTTTCACCGGTTGTATTACACCAATTTCATTATTGGCATACATGATCGCTACTAAAATAGTAGTAGGCTTCATGGCAGCTTCTAATTGTTTTAAGTCTATTAAACCATCAGGTTGAACTTCTAAGTAAGTAACTTCTGCACCTAATTTTTCTAAGTGCTTGCAAGTATCCAAAACAGCCTTATGTTCAGTGGTGCTAGTAATAATATGATTACCCTTGCTTGCATACATTTCATAAAAACCCTTGATACCTAGGTTATCCCCTTCAGTAGCACCAGATGTGAATATAATTTCTTTAGG
The DNA here is from genome assembly GCA_040380795.1 of Sediminibacterium sp. Lineage (GTDB taxonomy): Bacteria > Bacteroidota > Bacteroidia > Chitinophagales > Chitinophagaceae > Sediminibacterium. Next base: position 6,334 of record JBEIIN010000085.1, read on the forward strand.
ATCGGCGCCAATTAATTGGGCAATTTGCTCACGGGCGTAATCTACAGCTTCCTCTGCATGCCATCCAAAAGAATGGTTACGACTAGCTGCATTTCCGAAATTTTCGACAAAATAAGGTAACATCGCTTCTAAAACCCTAGGATCCATGGGTGTAGTTGCGTTATGATCAAGATAAATTGGTAATTTTAACATAGCGGAATTTGATTTTTTCTAAAGCACAAAGCTAAAGCTTAAGGCTTGATTTTGTTGAATTCGTTAAGTATTAAAGGTAATTTTTTCCCAATTCGTAAAACAACAGAACCATGGATTATAAGGTAGAACATATAGGCATCGCGGTAAAAGACCTAGCCACCAGCATCCCTTTATTCGAACAATTGTTAGGAAGCCCCTGCTATAAAACCGAATCCGTCGATAGCGAGGCCGTCAATACCGCCTTTTTTCTTCAACAAAGCACCAAAATTGAACTATTGGAAAGCAGCAACCCTGAAGGGCCCATCGCAAAATTTATAGATAAAAAAGGGGAAGGCATGCACCATATTGCTTTTGAAGTGCCTGATATTGTAGCGGAAATGGAAAGATTAAAAAAATTAGGCTTTACCCTACTAAGTGAAACACCTAAAAAAGGCGCTGATAATAAATTAATTTGTTTTGTGCACCCGAAAGAAACGAATGGGGTACTAATTGAACTTTGTCAAAGTATTTAAATAAAGGCTTAAATATACTTGCAGCAATTATATATCTGTAGTAATTATATACTTGCAATAATTATATTCTTCTAGTAATTAAATACCTAAAATTTCAATGGCTTTTTGTGCCGCTAATTGGCTGGCATCTTTTTTAGTATAGCCTTTTTGTGCAGTGACTACTTCTCCATCTAGCACTACATTAATGGTGAATAATCTTCTTCTCCCTTCTAGTTGCTCACCTGCTAATACAAAATCTATTTGCTTGCCTTGCTTTAA